>NZ_JAKMRZ010000010.1:0-71201 GCF_025772385.1 Campylobacter sp. FU_520
TTTTATGGTTGTTAGCTGTAGGTGATTTTTTAATTTCTAGTTCTTAGTTATTTGATTGTGAAAATTTTTTACTTAATTGGGCGGGGTAGTGGTGGCTATATTTGGTATTTTGAAATAAAAAGAAGATCGAGAAAGGTATTAATTGGTAAAATATGTAATTGTTTGCAATAGATTTTTATAAGGGTTTTACTAGATTATAATATAATGTTAAGATGATATTGAGTAGATTGGAAAATTTTTTAAGAGATAATAATATATTTTTAAGTGGTGGTGCAGGTGTTGGTAAGTCTTTTTTAACTATGGAGCTTATAAGATCTTATAGAGTTCAAGGAAAAATTGTCGTTGTATTGGGTTCTACTGCACTTAGTGCTTTTAATATAGGTGGGGTTACTTTACATAGTTTTTTTGCTTTTAAAAGATGTCAAAATTATGATGAGTTGTATTATGAAGATAGAAAGCAAAAAGATAAACTAGAAAAATTAAAGAGAATTTTAAAACAATGTGATTTATTGGTTATTGATGAAATCTCTATGGTAAGTGCTTCATTGATGGAAATGATTTATTATAGATTATCAAGAAGTGGTTTTAATGGTAAAATTTTATTAGTTGGAGATTTTTTTCAACTTCCACCCGTGGTTAAGTACAAAGAAAATCAAACTCAAAATACTTTATTTCAAAATACTTTATATACTTTTTCTTCACAAGCTTGGAATGATCTTAAATTTATTAATTTAAAACTTAGTATCACAAAAAGAACTTTAGATAAACAATTTTACGAATATCTGTTTTTTCTTAGAATGGGTGAAGTAAACAAAGAAATACTAAATTTCTTTAAAAAAATGTTAATTAGTTCAAAAAATTTACTTGAGCGTATGGATGAATATACTCTATTATGTGCTACAAATAAAAAGACTAATCATATTAATACTGAAAAATTAAATCTTTTACAAGGTAAAGAAAGTATATTTAAGGCAAAAACTGAAAAACTAGATTCTACATTAGATGATAAAACTTATGAGCAGTGGATCAACGGACTTAATTCTTTGAGTGAGTTAAAATTAAAAATAGGCGCTAAGATTATTTTTTGTGTGAATAATAAAGAAGAAAATTATTATAATGGGGAGCAGGGTGTTGTTTTAGATTTTATAAAAGATAAAGAGCAAGAATATATTCTGATAGAAAAAAATAATGGTGAAAGATTGAAATTAAAATCATATGAATATACCTTAGAAGAGTATGAGTTAGACAAAGATGAAAAACTGGAAGTTAAGATAAAAGCTAAATTTGTTCAATTTCCTATAAAACTAGCTTATGCTATAACAATCCATAAATCTCAAGGTATGAGTATAGATAAATTAATATGTGATATTGATGGAATTTTTGAAAAAGGGCAATTATATGTATGTTTATCAAGAGCCATTAATCCAAGTAATTTAAAAATCGTATATAATTATAAAATGCCTTTTGAGGATTATTTTTTAAAAATTTTAAAATTCGATAAAGAGGTAAAACGATTTTATCAACAAGAAAAATTTGTAAATTTAGAAGAAAATGGGGAGTGATTATGAGATGGATAGTAATTTTATTTTTTTCTTTTTGCGGTATTTATGCTAATTCTTTAAGCATAGAAGATTTTAGAACAGATTTGTATTCAAAGGTTGGAAATAATACTTTAAAAAAGATTGAAATGACTTTGGATTTTGAAGGAGAAAATTTAGATCAAAAAAAAATCATAGATGCTTTAAACACTATTGTATCTAGTTATTTTTATGAAGATTTATTCACAGAAGTGGGTAAAAACAACTTTAAAGAAACTTTGCTTAAATTTAGCAATAAAAAATACAAAACTCAAATAAAAAACATTTATATTTTAAAAATTAACTCAGTGGTTCGGTTTGATATAGAAGAGCTTAAGCGCTTTGTAAAAGATTTAGAAAAAAAGGACGAAGATTTAAAAGAAACTGCTAAACAAGAAGAAATTCAAAATATTCTTAAAGTTACTAAAACTTCAGATCAAAATAATACCCAACCAAAAGATATGAATGCTACTCAAATAAGTAGTGTTAAAGATGGCAATATAAGTTTCAATCAAGATGTTAATACAAGCAAAGAAGCCATGGATATGATTTTAAAAACTATGGAAAATACTCAAATGCAAATGTTAGCACCAAGCAAAGAACAAGATTTGTTTAAAGAGATACCATTTTGATTATTGGATTATATCAAAATGGCTTGGGATTTTTGGTATAAAAATATTTTCGTTAATATTTTGATCAAATTTTTGGTTGTAAAAATAAATACTGACTAAATTTCCCAATTCATCTTTATAAGAAATACTACTAAGGCTATTATTTTCTAGTTTGATATTATATGTGATATTTTCATATTTTGCTTCATAGTTTTCATGAGATATTGATTTTGCATTTTTAAAAATTGCTTGAAGATTTGGTAAATTTTGTAATTGAGTATAAATGGCTTGTTCTAATTCAGGTTCTATGATAACAACTTCTTTGTTGTTGATATAAATTTGCTTTTTATTTGGCTTAGTGTAATTCCAAAAGGCTTTATTTTGAGTGATGATAAAATTTCCTTATAATTTAGCGAAGAATTATTACTTTGCACTTTTTGTTCAAAATCACTGCTAAAACTTTTAAAATTTATATCAAAAGCAAAAATATTACAAGCAAATATCATTAAAAATATAAAATATTTCATAATTATCCTTTAAAATTTAACAAATTATATAAAATTTATGCAAATAAAACTTTTATATAGTTCTAATTAAAATCAAGGTATAATCTAGCATATATTTTTGTAATTAAAGGTAAAAAAATGTTTTCTAGCGTATTTAAAGCAATATTTGGCACAAAAAACGATCGAGAAGTAAAGAAATATTTAAAGAGAGTTGCGCAAATTAATGCTTTAGAGTCAAAATACCAAAATTTAAGCGATGATGAATTAAAACAAAATTTTATAGATTTTAAAACACAAATTCAAAAAGAAGAAAAAACTTTAGATCAAATACTAAATGATGTTTTTGCAATAGTTAGAGAAGTAGGAAAAAGAACGCTTAATATGCGTCATTTTGATGTGCAATTAATCGGCGGTATGGTTTTACATGAGGGAAAAATCGCTGAAATGAAAACTGGGGAAGGTAAAACCTTGGTTGCAACTTTACCTGTTGTATTAAATGCTATGAGTGGTAAGGGCGTGCATGTAGTTACTGTAAATGATTATTTGGCCAAAAGAGATGCAGAGCAAATGAGTGCCATTTATAATTTTTTAGGTTTTAGTGTGGGGGTGATACTTTCAGAGCAAAATAGCGATGAGGCACATAAAAAAGCTTATGAGTGTGATATAACTTATGGTACAAATAATGAATTTGGCTTTGATTATTTGCGCGATAATATGAAATTTTCAAAGCTTGAGAAAGTACAAAGGGAACATAATTTTGTTATAGTTGATGAAGTAGATAGTATTTTAATAGATGAAGCAAGAACCCCACTTATTATAAGCGGGCCCACAAATAGAACTTTAGATGGTTATATTAAAGCAAATGAAGTAGCAAAACAAATGCAAAAAGGCCAAGCAGCTGCTACTCCTCAAGAATTACCAAGTGGTGATTTTGTTGTTGATGAGAAAAATAGAACTATCATGATTACAGAGGCTGGAATTTCTAAGGCAGAAAAATTATTCGGAGTGGAAAATTTATACAGCTTAGATAATGCAATATTGGCCCATCAGCTTGATCAGGCTTTAAAAGCACATAATTTATTTGAAAAAGATGTGCATTATGTATTAAGAGATAAAGAAGTTGTAATTGTTGATGAATTTACAGGAAGGCTAAGCGAGGGAAGACGCTTTAGTGATGGTTTACATCAAGCATTAGAGGCTAAAGAAGGGGTAAAAATTCAGGAAGAAAGTCAAACTTTAGCAGATATTACTTTCCAAAATTATTTTAGAATGTATAAAAAGTTAGCAGGCATGACAGGTACTGCACAAACTGAAGCAACGGAATTTTCTCAAATATATAATTTAGATGTAGTTTCTATACCTACAAATATACCGGTTGCAAGAATAGATAAAGATGATTTGATTTATAAAACTCAAGAAGAAAAATTTAAAGCAGTTATTGAAGAGATAAAAAAAGCAAATGCAAAGGGTCAGCCAGTTTTAGTGGGAACTGCAAGTATTGAAAGAAGTGAAGTATTTCATAATATGCTTGTAAAAGAACGCATTCCTCATCATGTATTGAACGCAAAAAATCACGAACAAGAAGCTTTGATTATCCAAGATGCGGGTAAAAAAGGTGCAGTGACTATAGCTACTAATATGGCGGGTCGTGGGGTTGATATAAAAATAGATGATGAAATAAGAGCTTTAGGAGGGCTTTATATCATAGGAACTGAGCGCCATGAAAGCAGAAGAATAGATAATCAACTTCGTGGGCGTGCAGGACGTCAAGGTGATCCTGGTGTAAGTAGGTTTTATTTAAGTTTAGAGGATAATCTTTTGAGAATTTTTGGTGGCGATCGCATTAAAAATATTATGGAAAGATTGGGCATAGAAGAGGGTGAGCATATAGAAAGTCGTATTGTTACAAGAGCTGTTGAAAATGCGCAAAAAAAAGTTGAAAGCTTACATTTTGAAAGTAGAAAACATTTGCTTGAGTATGATGATGTGGCTAATGAGCAAAGAAAGACTATTTATAATTATAGAAATGAATTGTTAGATGAAGAATTTGACTTGCAAGATAAAATTTTAAAAAATATTGCTGAATATAGCAATCACTTGGTAAGTCAAATTTATCTAAATGCAGAGCTTGAAGATGATGTTAAGCATTTTGAAAGTTTAAAACAAAAAGTAAATTATGAATGCAATCTTGAGCTTAGCGAAGCTGATTTTAAAGATTTGGGTGTAATTGAAGTAGAAAATAAATTAAGTGAAATTTTAGAAAAAGCTTATAAAGACAAAATGAGCATTATTGAAGATAAAGAAGCTAGAAGAATTGAAAGAATTTTATACCTTCAAATTTTAGATAATCTATGGAGGGAGCATTTATACCAAATGGATATTTTAAAAACTGGTATAGGTTTAAGAAGTTATAATCAAAAAGATCCTTTAGTAGAATATAAAAAAGAAAGCTATAATCTTTTCATGGAGCTTGTTGAGCGTGTTAAATTTGATAGTTTAAAATTGCTATTTAATGTAGTTTTTACTCAAAAAGAAGCACAAAATTTTGAAGAAAAAAGCCATGAGCAAAATGAGCAGTTCTTAGCTAGTACTACAGAAAGTGGTGTTGATGAAAATGGTGAAGCGCAAATTACTAAAGTACCTAGAAATTCACCTTGTCCTTGCGGTAGCGGTAAAAAATATAAAGAATGCCATGGTAAAAGTGGTCCCAAAAAAGGTATTTTAGCTTAAGGTTTGAAATGAATTTGGTTATAGTCGAAGATGATATAAATATGAGAAAATCACTCGAAATTGCTTTGAGTGAGTATGAGGAATTTACTATAAAATCTTATAAATCAGCAACTGAAGCTTTAAAGAAACTAAATGATGATGTTGATTTGATTATTACAGATATTAACATGCCAGGTATGGATGGTATTGAATTTGTACAAGCTTGTGAGAATAAATATGATTTTATTATTATTACAGGTAATGCAACACTAAATCGTGCTATAGAGGCAGTAAGACTTGGAGTAAAAGATTTTCTAGTAAAGCCATTTGATATTAATACTTTAGTAACTGCAATAAAACGTGCAAAAATAATTCAAGAAAAGACTTCTAAAAAAACAAATAAAAAGACTATCAAAAAAGAAGAAAATCAAGATTTTTATGGCACTTCTAAAGCTTTGGAAAATTGTTTGAAATTAGCTACTAAAGCTGCTAAGACAGATGCAAGCGTGCTTTTTTTTGGAGAAAGTGGGGTAGGTAAAGAAGTTTTTGCAAATTTTGTACATAAAAATTCAAAAAGAGCGCAAAAACCTTTTGTGGCTATTAATATGGCAGCAATTCCATCAAATTTGATAGAAAGTGAGCTTTTTGGTTTTGAAAAAGGTGCATTTACTGATGCTAATACTACTAAAATAGGGTTGTTTGAGCTTGCTAATGAAGGCACTTTGTTTTTAGATGAAATAGGTGAAATGCCTTATGAAATTCAAGCAAAATTATTAAGAGCTTTGCAAGAAAAAGAAATTACAAGATTAGGAAGTACTAAAAGTATAAAGATTGATGTAAGAATTATCAGTGCAACTAATGCTCATATAGAAAAAAAGATTGCAGATAATGAATTTAGACAAGATTTATATTATAGACTTAATACTATTCCTATTAATATACCACCACTAAGAGAGCGTCAAGAAGAAATTTTGCAAATTGCACAAAAAGTCTTGCTTGATACGTGCAAAGAATATGATTTTAATGAAAAAACTTTAAGTCAAGAAGCGCAAGATGCTTTACTAGCTTATGATTTTCCAGGTAATATTAGGGAATTGATTTCTATTATACAAAGAGCTTGTATTTTAAGTGAAAATGATGAGATTAGTGCTCAAGATTTATTTTTAGAAAGTAGAAAAAGTAAAGATATTAAAAATCTTGAAAAAGAATTGGTTTTAGAAGCTTTAAAAAATTCACAAGATATTACAGAAGCAGCTAAGCTTATAGGGATGAGTGAGAAAAATTTTAGTGAAAAAATGAAAAAATACAATATTACTTAAAAAAGGACGGACAATGAAAAAAATAGCTATTGTAGGTGCAACAGGGGCAGTTGGCGAGGAACTTTTAAATGTCTTAGATGAGCTTGATTTTCCAGTTGAAAGTATTTTGCCATTAGCAAGTGCAAAAAGCGCAGGTAGTGAAGTAGAATTTAGAGGAAAAAGTTATAAAGTAAAAGAATTAACTCCAAGTGTTTTTAAAGAAAATCGTGTGGATATTGCTTTTTTTAGTGCTGGAGGAAATATAAGTGCTGAGTATGCAAAATACGCAGTAGAATGTGGTGCTGTGGTGATTGATAATACAAGTCATTTTAGAATGGATGAGAATGTTCCTTTGGTGGTTCCTGAGTGTAATAGTGAAGATATTAAAGATTGGGAAAAAACAGGGATTATTGCTAATCCAAATTGTTCTACTATACAAATGGTGCATGTTTTAAAACCACTTGATGATGTATTTAATCTAAAAAGAGTAGATGTAAGTACTTATCAAGCAGCAAGTGGTGCGGGTAAAGAAGGTATGGAGGAGTTAGTTCAAGGAATGCAAAGTTTTTTTGCTTTTAAATTAGATGAATTTGAAGCAAAAACTTTTCCATACACCTTAGCTTTAAATTTGATTCCTCAAATTGATGTTTTTAGTGAAAATGGCTACACTAAAGAAGAATTAAAAATGGTGAATGAAACGCAAAAAATATTGCATAAAAAACTTGAAATTTCAGCAACTTGCGTAAGAGTCCCTGTGCTTAGAAGTCATAGTGAAGCCATTACTATGCATTTTGAAAAAGATGTTGATGTTGCTAAAGTTAGAGAGATACTTTCTAAAGCACCAAGTGTTGTTGTGATTGATGATGTAGAAAATAAAAAATATCCTATGCCGCTTTTTACAAGTGATACTAATGAAACTTATGTAGGAAGAATAAGACGTGATATTAATCATAAAAACATTTTGCACTTATGGTGTGTGGCTGATCAAATTCGTGTAGGGGCTGCTACAAATGCAGTGCGTATTGCACAAAAATGGCTAGAGTTAGTTTAAAAGGAGAAAAATGCTAGAAAGATTTTTTGAGAATTTATTAGTTAAAAGTCGTTTGGTTACTATTTTACCTGTAATTTTTGGTTTAATAGGAGCTTTTGTTTTATTTTTTATCGCAAGTTATGATGTGATTAAAGTTTTAAAATATGTATTTGAATACTTTATGTTACCAAATTCTACGGTGGATTTGCATGAAGATATTGTTGGTTTGATCATAGGAGCTGTGGATTTATATTTAATGGCTTTAGTTTTATTTATTTTCTCTTTTGGAATTTATGAGCTTTTTATTAGTGAAATAGAGGATTTTAAACAAACAAAGCAGTCAAAAGTTTTAGAAGTGCATAGTTTGGATCAGCTAAAAGATAAGCTTGCAAAAGTAATTATCATGGTTTTAGTTGTAAATTTTTTCCAAAGAATTTTACAAATGCAACTTAATACAGTTTTGGATATGACTTATTTGGCAGGTTCTATTTTGGCTCTTTGTATGGGGCTTTATTTCTTGCATAAAAGTGATCATTAATAAGGAATAAAAATGATTTTTATTGATGCGTGTTTTAAAAAATCAACCCCTTATACTCCAGTTTGGATGATGCGTCAAGCAGGAAGATATTTACCTGAATACATGGAAGTTAGAGCAAGTGCTGGAGATTTTTTATCGCTTTGCAAGGACTATCAAAAAGCAAGTGAAGTTACTTTGCAACCTGTGGATATTTTAGGTGTTGATGCAGCTATTATTTTTTCAGATATTTTAGTGGTACCTTTAGAAATGGGTATGGATTTAAAATTTGAAAAAGGTGAAGGACCGGTATTTTCAAATCCTATTAAAACCAAGGAAGATTTGGAAAGATTAGATGTTGAAAAAAGTATTAAAAATCTTTCTTATGTTTATGATGCATTAGCGCTTACTAGAGAAAAACTTGCACAAGATAAAGCTTTGATTGGTTTTTGTGGAAGTCCTTGGACTATTGCTACTTATATGATAGAGGGTGGCGGTAGTAAAAATTATGCAAAATGTAAAAAATTAGTTTATCAAAATCCTGAATTTTTACATCAAATTTTATCTAAACTTACTTTAGCTTTAAAGCATTATATTCAAGAGCAAATTAAAGCAGGAGCTAATGCTATACAAATATTTGATAGTTGGGCAAGTGCTTTAGAAAAAGAAATGTTTTTTGAGTTTTCTTTTAAATACATGCTTGAAATTGCTAATTTTATTAAAGAAAAATATCCACATATTCCCGTGATTTTATTTCCTAAGGGGATAAGTGGGTTCTTAGATGATATAAGTGGAAATTTTGATGTCTTTGGTGTAGATTGGAGTACGCCTTTAGAATTGGCAAAAGAAAAGCTAGGCGCTAAATATACTTTACAGGGTAATATGGAGCCTTGTAGATTGTATGATAAAAAAGCTATTGAGCAGGGCGTAGATAAAATTTTAAATATTATGCAAGATAGTACGCATATTTTCAACCTAGGACATGGTATTTTGCCTGATATTCCTGTTGAAAATGCTAAATATTTTATCAAGCTAGTTCAAGAGAAATCTAAAAAGTGAATAAAATTACCTTTGGTCCCATAAGCTCAAGAAGATTTGGACTTTCTTTAGGGATTGATTTAAGTCCAAATCAAAAACAATGTAATTTTGACTGCGTGTATTGTGAATTACAAGCTGCAAAACCCGTGGAAAAATCTTTAATATATCCAAAAATTCAAGATATCTTAGAACAGGTAAAGCAATCTTTAGCTAGCGATGTGAAATTTGACTTTCTTACATTAACTGCAAATGGTGAGCCTAGCTTATATCCTCATTTAAAAGAATTAGTTTGTGAGTTAAACAAAATAAAACAAGATAAAAAGCTCTTGATCTTAAGTAATGGTAGTGGTGTGTTAAATACACATGCATTTGATGCTCTAATGGATATTGATGTAGTTAAATTTAGTCTTGATAGTGCTAAAGAAAAAACATTTTATAGGATAGATAGAGCTTTAAAACAAATTAAGCTTGAAACAATGATTGAAAAAATGATAATTTTTAGGAAAAAATTTCCAGGTGAGCTTATCATGGAAGTATTGATTGTGCAAGGCTTAAATGATAATAAAGAAGAAATGCTAGCTTTAAATGATGTGTTTGATAAAATAAAGCCATCAAGAGTGGATTTTAGCACTATTGATAGACCTCCAGCTTATCCTGTTAAAGGTATATCTTTGGAAAAACTAGAAGAATTAAGTATGTATATTACTAGTGTGCCTGTTGTGCTTCCTAAACATTATTATAAAGGCGAAAAGATTGATTTTAATGTTCAAGAGCTTTTGAAGATGTTACAGCTTAGAGCGCAAAGTGAATTTGATATAGAAAATAAATTTAGCCAATATAGCAAAGATGTATTAGAAAAATTAATCAAAGAGCAAAAAGTCATTGTAAAAAATTTAGCAGGAGTAAATTTTTACAAAAAAATATAATTTTTTGTAAAAAACTCTTGACAAGAATGTTTTTTTCTTATATAATACCATTTCTTATTTATTGATGTTCCGGATTAGCTCAGCGGTAGAGTAGTCGGCTGTTAACCGATTGGTCGTAGGTTCGAATCCTACATCCGGAGCCACTTCATAAAATTATTTCCCATATATTATAACAAGTTAATTTGTAAGTTATTTTTGTATATGTTTTTAATAATTAATTAGTATTTTCTTGTTTTATGAAAATACTAATTTTTAATATCAAAAGTAAAGAATTTGCTTTCAAAATTATTACCTACTTTTTCATATTGAAACATGGCAGGTTCTAGATTTTGTACCTCATGATATAAAAGACCTAATGCAAGTCTTGCTTCTAAGGTTTCTTCATTTTCCAATCTTGCTAGTTCGAGCAAAGCTATAGCTGAATTTGGATTGTTTGAACCTATTGCTGCAACTGCGGCTAAAAATAAAGTTTGCGCATCTTTGATTTTGTAATCATCTATTAAAATATTGTAAAGCGTGTATGCTTCTTGATATTCTTTTGCAAAAATATCAACATAAGCTAGGGCAAAAATCAATCCAATGGAGTTTTTATTACTCATGGCAAGTCTTTTTTTAATGTCGTTTCTAACATGATTAAGCAAGCCTGTAATTTGCATAAGCGTTACATAACTATCTTTAACTATTCCAGCTCCACCAAATAAAGAATTATAATCAAGTTTGGTAGTTAAAAAATACATTTGTGCTTGTTTGGCGTATTCTTTAATATCAAGATTCATATTTTTGGAGTTAAAATATAAAATATTGCTAATAATATCTTCATTTAACAGATCTTTTAATTCTTTAATTTTTTGATTTCTTAAAGCTTCAAGATTATTGCCATTAGCAGCTATAATAGCAAACATTAGCTCTAAAGGTGTATTATTTGTGCTTGAAAGATCATCTAAATAAGGAATCATGGCAGTAAAGTCATTTTTGGCTAAATGCAATAGATATTTAAATATATTATGATTTTGATCTATAGTGTTATCTGCTTGGAGATTTTCTAAAAGTTCATTAGCTAGTTTAGTATAATCTTTTTTTACCAAGTCCATGCAATATATAGCAAAAATCCCTGCGATATAATTTTTGGGATTTAAATGATATGCGGTTGAAAAATGCTTGTAGGCATTGTTATAATCTTGTAATTGTGCATAAGTTAGTGCAAGATTGTAATGAATTACATCATGAGCATGATAAATTTCACTTAAATTTTTAAATTCTTGATTTGCTTCTCTTAAATGAAAATTAAAAGCTAAATTAATGGCATGAGATAATTCTATATTAACTCCTGATAAGGCTTTGCTTTTAACAAGAAGTTCGTTTTCATATTCATAACCTTGTATAAAATTTCCTAAATCAGCTTTTGCGATAAGCTCCATACTTTGTTTAACATCAAAAACCCGATAAGGTGAGAAGTAAAACAGTAAATCATAAATTTGCTGTTTTCCGGTAATCAATCTTTTGGCAAAATGCTGTTGGGCTATATCGATATTAGAAAAATTTCTTTTTAGTCTTGTTTTAATTTTGTAATATTTTGAACCTATATTTTTATCTTTTATATACAAAGCTTTTAAAATTTGAGCTCCGCTTTCAAATTGACCCGTTTTTAGTTCTACTAAAGCTAAAGCAACTTTACTTCTTGCTTCATGATTTTCTATTTTTGAAGCTTTTTCAAGATATTCTTTAGCTTTTTTATATTCTCCTATTTTTGCATATAATAAACCTAAAGGTAAACTAGCTTCATAATCTTGTTGTTTTTGTAAAAATTCAATGGCATTTTTTTCTGATTTTAATAAGGCATAAATTTTTGCTCCAAGATAATAAGATTCACTTTGGTATCCATTAATATTATTTGAACGCATAAACATTTGTAAAGCTTCAGGGTAAAATCCTTGATAATAATTAATTAAGCCTAAGTAATAATCATATAAAGATGATTTAGAATCTTGTGGTAAATGTACTTTTGCTAAATCAAGATAATAGCTAAATTTTTCTTTATTTCCAAGGTTAAAATAACACACAGCTATATTGATAGCCGCAGCTACTTTATGTTCTTCTAACTCTAAAGATTGTTTAAAATTTTCTATAGCACTAGCATAGTCTTTTTGTTTCATTTGGGCTACGCCAAGATTATAGCTAGATAAGGATTGATTAAAAATATTGATATTATTGTAAAGCTCTAAAGCGCTTTCTATATCGCCTTTTTCATATAATAAATTTGCTTTTTGCACTACAAGATCTAAAGCTGATTGTTTTACTTTAGTGATACTTGCGCTAACATTATCTTCTAAAATTGGACTATTCGTGATGACTTTTTTATCATTTTTAAATATAAGAAGTAAAATCAAAACGACAAGCAATATTAAGGCAAGACCTCCAAGAGCAGAAACTAAAATAATAAACTTTTTATCAAAAAGCTTTTTTTTCTCTTCAGGTTGTGGTGTTTGAGGTTCTTCTTCTACTCTTTGAAAGGTACTTTCTTCCTCCTCTAATTCAGGGGGTATCATACCAGGAGGGATAGCTTGTTCTTCTACTCCTGGATTTTCATCCATCTCAGAGAAAGCTTTTTCTTGGTTGTCTTGTTCTTTAAGTGTTACTTCTTCGGCCATGTTTTCTCTTAAAAGTATTTTCTTAATACATCAGGAATTCTTATATTTCCATCTTTTTCTTGATAATTTTCCATAATAGCTACCAAGGTTCTTCCAACAGCTAGCGAAGAACCATTAAGTGTATGTACTAATTCGTTTTTACCTTTATCATTTTTAAAGCGAATTTTTGCACGTCTTGCTTGAAAATCTTTACAATTAGATACAGAGCTAATTTCACGGTATTTATTTTGCGATGGAAGCCAAACTTCTAAATCCACTGTTTTTGCAGCTGAAAAACCTAAATCTCCTGTACAAAGCATCAAATGTCTGTGTGCTAGACCTAAAGAGCTTAGTAAATCACTAGCACAATTTAGCATTTCTTCAAACATTAGCTCGCTTTGATCAGGCTTGCATATACTAACAAGCTCTACTTTTTCAAATTGATGTTGTCTTATAATACCTCTTGTGTCTCTACCTGCACTTCCTGCTTCTTGTCTAAAACAAGCGCTATAGCAAGTCATTTTTAAAGGTAATTCTTCTTGAGTTAAAATTTCATTAGAATAAAGATTAGTTACAGGAATTTCAGAAGTTGAGATGAGGTATAAATCATCATTTTCTATCTTATACATATCATCTTTAAATTTTGGAAGTTGTCCTGTACCATACATAGTTGTGCTATTTACTAAAAATGGCACATTAACTAACTCAAAACCCCTACTTCTATTAAAATCTATCATATAATTTACTAAAGCTCTGCTTAGTAAAGCCCCTTCGTTTTTAAGCACACAAAAGCGACTTTGCGAGATTTTAACCCCTCTTGTAAAATCAAGCCAGTTTAATTTTTCTCCTAAATCATGATGTTCTTTGATTTCAAAATCAAAACTAGGAGGTGTTAGAACTTTTTTTAATTCTACATTCTCATCTTCATCTTCTCCAAAAGGTACACAATCATCAGGGGTATTTGGTATTGCTAGGGCAATTTGCTCTAGTTTTTCTTCTAATTCATTAACGATTTTTGATTGAGTATTAATTTTTTCTTTATTTTGACTTAGTTGAGCTTTTAAGCTTTCTTTATCTTGCGCTATTGCAAGTTCTTTACTAAATTTATTTTGAAAAGCTTGAAATTCTTCTAAAAGTGCTTTTTCTTTTTTTAAATTTATAAATAAATTACTCAGTTCTTTGAGTAAATTTTCATCTACTTTTTTAGCTTTTAGTTTTTGTGTAATTTCATCGAAATTATTTTGTAAAAGTTTTAAATCTAACATTCTAACTCCTTTTATAGTCCTATTTTAGCATAAATTTTTTCCATTGTTTCTTGGGCTTGTTTTTTTGCTTTGTTTGCTCCAAATTCTAAAATCTCTTCAATTTTAGAAGGATTAGCTAATAATTTTTCATATTCGTCTTTGGCTGAGGCAAAATACTCACTAATGATTTCATTTAGATACATTTTAAAATGCCCATATCCTTCGCCACCTTTTTCATAGCGACCTTTCAAAGCTTCTTGTTCTGTATTGCTTAGAAACAATTTTGCGATTTTAAATACATTGCAATTTTGCCAATCTTTTGGATCTTCTAAAGCCGTACTATCTGTGACAATAGATAAAATTTGTTTTTTAATAGCTTTTGGTGTATTAAAAATATCGATTGTGTTTTGATAAGACTTGCTCATTTTGGCTCCATCAGTACCAGGTACTACTGCAACTTCATCATTAACTTTAGCTTGAGGTAAGGTAAAAATTTCACCCCATTCATTATTTACTTTTAAGGCTATATCTCTTGCTATTTCAACGTGTTGAATTTGATCTTTACCTACAGGAACTATTTGAGCATTAAAAAGTAAAATATCTGCAGCCATCAAAACAGGGTAAGAAAAAAGTCCATGGTTGGCATTTAAACCTTTGGCAATTTTATCTTTATAGCTATGTGCTCTTTCTAAAAGCCCCATTGGGGTAAATTGAGAAAGAATCCAATAAAGCTCCATTACTTCTTTTACATCGCTTTGTAGCCAAAATACGCTTTTTTGTGGATCAATCCCTAAACTCAAAAAAGCTGCCGCAGCTTTGAGTGAATTTTGTTTAAGTTTTTCTCCATCAAAACTTGAAGTCATAGCATGGTAATTTGCTATAAACATATACATTTGATTTTTTTCTTGCATATTTAACATTTGTCTTATAGAGCCAAAATAATTTCCTATATGTAAATCCCCGCTTGGCTGTAGTCCTGTGATAACTCTCATTTTACCTCTTTTTTAATTTCTTTAATAATCTCATTAACGCTTTTATTTTCAATATCTATAATAATATTTGCCTTTTTTTCGTATTTTTTTGCTCTTTGATCAAAAAGAATTTTGGCATTATTTGTATTTGCAAATAAAGGTCTAGTGGTTAATTCTTCTTTGCTTAATCTTTGTAAAAGATAATCAAAACTTGCTTTTAAATAAACAATAATACCAATATTTTTTAATTTTTTTTGTTCTATAAAACCACCGCCACTTGCAATGGAGCAATTTTGTAAACAATGTAAAAATAAAGCTATTTTTTGCTCTTCTTTACGGAATTTTTTCTCTCCATATGTTTTAAAAATTTCACCAATTTCAAGATTGTATTTTTCTTTAATTAAACTGTCTGTATCTAAAAAGATTTTATCATATTTTTTAGCATAAGCTCTTGCTATGGTTGTTTTACCACAGCCCATAAAGCCTACAAAAAGGAGATTATCCTTCTTGCTCATCTTTGCTACCTTTTTTTCTTGAAGCTAAAATCAAAGGAACACCTTCAAAGTTAAATTGTTTTCTAATTTGATTTTGCAAATAGCGCTTATAACTAAAATGCAAAGCTTTTGGTCTATTCATAATTAGAGCTATTTTTGGAGGTGCTAAGTCATATTGAACTGCATAATAAATTTTTACTAATTTGCCATAATCATGTGGTAATGGGTGCGCTCTAGTGGCTTCTTCTACCAAGGCGTTTAATTTTGCAGTTGGAATTTTTTGCGTGAAATTGGCAAAAACTTCTAAGATTTTATCTAAAAGCACATGTACTCTTTTTCCGCTTAAAGCTGATACGCTTACAACGGGTGCATAAGCTAGAAATTTAAAACGATCTAGTTTTAATTCTTTTAAAGTTTTATCAAAATCAAGTTCGCTTTTATCCCATTTATTAAGCACTATAATCACACCTAAACAATGTTTAGCAGCAAGTCCTGCAATACGCTCATCAAGTTCATTAAAACCCTCAGCTGCATCAAGTACTAAAAGTGCAATTTGAGCATTAGCTAGGGCATATTCAGTTCTATTTAGTGCATAACGCTCTAAGCCTTGTATTTTCCCACGTTTTCTAATACCCGCAGTATCTACAAATTCGATGATTTTATCTTTATGCATAATGCTTTCATTGACAGGATCGATGGTGGTGCCTGCTATATCGCTTACCACGCTACGTTCTTCTTTAACTAAGGCATTTAAAAGACTTGATTTTCCTACATTTACCCTACCTATAATTCCTACTTTAATATGATTTTCATTGATGGTTTTTAGTTTAAAATCTCCGCTATTTTCATCAAAATTTTCTAAATAACTTTCAAAGTCTTCTTCATCTGCATTTAAAAAACTTTCATTTAAAAACTTACCAGCCCACATACAAAGTTCGTCAATGCCTATATTATGTGTAACTGAGATGTTAAAAACTTCTTTTACGCCAAAATTAGAAAATTCCCAAGATCTTTCCTCATCTTTTTTATTATCCACCTTGTTAATTACTAAGGCTATAGGTTTGTTGAGTTTTTTCATTTCATAAAAAAAAGCTTTATCTTCATCATCGGGCAGAAATTTTCCATCTACCATATAAAAGATAATATCACTATTTTTAGCAGCTTTAAGCGAATTTGCTTTGACATTTTTAAAAAGCTCATTGCTCTCATCAAGTCCGCCACTATCTATTAATAGGGCTTTTTTGCCATCAATTTCTACCTCTATTTTGTTTGTATCTCTTGTAGTCCCACTTATGTCACTGGTGATAGCTATACGTTTTCTTGCAAGTCTATTAAAAAGACTTGATTTGCCAACATTTGGTTTTCCTATTAAAATAATACTTTGCATTAATACTCATTTTTTAAATTTTTATTTGTGATTATATAAAAATTGCCTTAAAATTAAGCAAAAAAGACTAAAATAACGGGAATTTTTATATGGAATTTATATGTTAAGAATAGTTAAAAAGAATTTAGGTATATATTTTATGATTATTGCTTCTATAGAATTTGCACTTGTAGGTGCTTGTGCAAAAATTCTTAGTGAAGAATTATCATCGATTGAAATTATGTTTTTTAGAAATATCATAGGCACAGCTTTTATGCTTTATGCGCTTTCAAAATTAAATTTTCATAAAAGTGGTGGACATCTTGGACTGCTTATTTTTAGAGGTATTATAGGAACGATCGCTTTATATCTTTTCTTTTATAATGTTTCTAATATTTCATTAGGTGGTGCTTTTGCTTTTCAAAAAACAGCACCTATTTTTATAGCTTTGATCGCTTTTTTGTTTTTTAAAGAAAGTTTAGGATTAAAAGCTTGTTTTGGGATTTTGATTGCTTTTATAGGAGTGTTATTAATTTGTCAACCTTTTGCAGATAGTACTACGCATTCAGGTTTTGATTTAAAAAATAGTATTTTGGGAATTTTAAGTGGTTTTTGTGCAGCTTTAGCGCTAACTAGTGTAAGAGAACTTAGAAAATCATACCCAGCGCCTTTTATAGCTTTATCTTTTGTTTTAATTGGCACTTTGATGCCTTTAATGTCTATGATTATAGGTTCTTTTTATGAAATAAAAGAGCTTGATTTTTTAATTGCTCCTTTTGTTATGCCTAGTCTTAAAGCTTGGATTTTTATTGTTTTGATGGGAATTTTTGGAGCAATGTATCAAATTCATGTTACTAAAGCTTATGGAGTAGCAAAAAAGGCAGGGGTTGTTGCAGGAGTTAGTTATATAGATGTAGTTTTTACTTTGTTTTTAGGTATATTATTAGGAGATGAATTTCCTAGTTTTATGGTTTTTATAGGAATTTTTAGCATTATTTTAGGAGGAATTATTTTGGTTAGTAAGCAAACAAAAGGAAAGAAAAATGGAAAATAAAACAGATTTAATTTATGGTTTAGAAGATAAACCACCTTTTGCTAAAGCATTTTTTGCTGCATTAGTGCATTTGATGGCTATGTTTGTGGCTGTGATTACACCTGCTTTGTTAATTTGCAAAGGTCTTGGGATAGATGATACTAATACAGCTAGAATTATTTGTATGTCGCTTTTTGCTTCAGGTGTTGCCTCGCTTTTGCAGATTAAAACTTGGGGTCCTATAGGGAGTGGACTTTTATCTATTCAAGGGACTAGTTTTAACTTTGTTGCACCTATTATTTTAGGTGGGCTTGTTTTAAAAAATAATGGTTTATCACAAGAAGCAATGCTTGGAGCTATTTTTGGCACTTTGATGCTTTGCTCTACTACCGAAATGATTATTTCTCAAATTTTACCTTTTATCAGAAGAGTGATTTCGCCTTTGGTTTCAGGTATAGTAGTGATGATTATAGGTCTTAGTTTGATTAATGTTGGCCTTGTGAGTGCAGGGGGTGGATTTGCGGCTAAGGCAAGTGGTGAGTTTGGTTCTTTGCAAAATTTATTATTAGCAGGGGTTGTAATTTTAAGTATTATTATATTAAATCGTTTTAACAATGCTTATATAAGAATTTCTTCTTTATTTATAGCTATGATAATAGGGCTTTTAGTAGCTATGACTTTTGAAAATTTTAGTTTTAATTTTAATGAAAATTTACCTTTAATGTTTTTACCCGATCCTTTGCATTATGGATTGAGTATTGATTATAATCTCATTTTGCCTTTGATTTTGGTTTTTATGGTAACTTCTTTAGAAACTATTGGCGATATTAGTGCTACTAGCGAAGTTTCTAATCAGCCAGTTAAAGGTAAGCTTTATGCAAAAAGATTAAAAGGTGGAGTTTTGGCAAATGGTTTTAATTCCTTTGTTTCAGCCTTTTTTAATACTTTTCCAAACTCATGTTTTGGGCAAAACAATGGTGTCATAGCCCTAACAGGTGTTGCAAGTCGCTATGTTGGATTTATTGTAGCTTTTATGTTGATGATTTTAGGTTTATTTCCTATTGTGGCTGATATTACTTTACAAATTCCAGAGCCTATTTTAGGTGGAGCAACTTTAGTAATGTTTGGCACTATAGCTGCAACAGGAGTTAGGATTATTTCTAAAGAAAATTTAAACCGTCGTTCTATTATCATTATAGCTATGAGTTTGGGTATAGGGCTTGGAGTTTCTAATAATCCTGATATTTTAGAATTTATGCCAATGTGGTTTAAAACTTTATTTTCTTCAGGGATTGCAGCAGGTGGGATTACAGCTATTATTTTAAATTTTGTTTTCCCTCTTGAAGAAAATAATAAAAATAAAGTAAAATAATAAAAAACAAGGAAAAATGATGAAAAAAATGATACTAATAGCAGGGCCTTGTGTGATAGAAAATGAAGAACTTGTTTTTAAAGTTGCACAAGAGCTTGAATGCTTTTTAAAAGATGATAGAATTGATTTTTATTTTAAATCAAGCTTTGATAAAGCAAATAGAACTAGTATTAATAGTTTTAGAGGGCCAGGCATTGAAAAGGGCTTGGAAATTTTGCAAAAAGTTAAAGATAAATTTGGTATGCAAATTCTTACTGATATTCATGAGAGTTCTCAAGCAAGTATTGCGGCTGAAGTTGTAGATGTTTTACAAATTCCTGCCTTTTTATGTAGGCAAACTGATTTATTAGTAGCTGCTGCTAAAACAAAGGCTAAGGTAAATGTAAAAAAAGGGCAATTTTTAAATCCTGAAGATATTAAATACAGCGTAGCTAAAATTTTACAAACTAGAGGCATTAACGAAGAAGGTTTTGAAATAGCCAAAGAAAATGGTGTTTTTGTAGCTGAGAGAGGTTCGAGTTTTGGCTATGGAAATTTGGTTGTAGATATGAGAAGTTTGGTTATCATGAGAAAATATGCTCCGGTTGTTTTTGATGCTACTCATAGTGTGCAAATGCCAGGAGCAAATGGTGGAAGTAGTGGAGGCAAAAGTGAATTTGTAGAACCTTTAGCAAGAGCTGCTGCTAGTGTGGGTGTGGATGGATTTTTCTTTGAAACGCACATTGATCCTTGTAAGGCTTTATGCGATGGACCAAATATGCTTGATCTTTCAAGACTTAAAAACTGCGTAAATACGCTTTTAAAAATTCAAGAAATCATTTAAAAAGGAAAAATATGAATATAATAGAAGGAAATTTAAGTTTAAAAGGTGATGAGAAAATTGCAATTATCAATGCAAGATTTAATCACATTATCACAGATCGTTTAGTTGAAGGTGCTAAAGATGCTTTTTTAAGACATGGGGGCAAGGAAGAAAACTTAAGTCTTATTTTAGTTCCAGGTGCTTTTGAAATTCCTTTTGCATTAAAACAAGCTTGTGAGAGTAAAAAATTTGATGGAATTTGTTGTGTTGGAGCGGTAATTCGTGGAAGTACGCCACATTTTGATTATGTGGCAGCTGAAACTACTAAAGGTATAGCAAGTGTAGGGCTTGGAGCTAATATGCCTGTAAGCTTTGGAGTTTTAACAACTGATACTTTAGAGCAAGCTATAGAAAGAGCAGGTAGCAAAGCAGGTAATAAAGGTTTTGAAGCTATGCTTACTGTAGTTGAAATGCTTAATTTAATCCAAAAAATTAAGGCTTAAAATGGCTACTAGACACCAAGTAAGACAAAGTATAGTTTCTTTGCTTTATGCAGCACAGTTAAATCAAGAAAATAAAGATTTTATCAATGAATTTTTAGATGAGAAAAAAATTCGCAATGATCAAAGAAAATTCACTCTAGATTTATATAATGGCATTAATGAGCAACTTACTTTGCTTGATGAGAAAATTAATGAGTGTTTGAAAGAGCATAAGTTAGATGGAGTGGCTAGTATAGAAAAGGCCATTTTGCGTTTGGGTGCTTATGAGATTTTATTTACTTCTACGCAAAAAGCGATTATCATCAATGAGGCTATAGAGCTTGCTAAAGAAATGGCAGGGGATAATGCTCCTAAATTTATCAATGGAGTACTAGATAAAATCAACAAGGAAGCGCAATGAAACTTTGTGTGGCTTTTGATGTGGCAAGCTATGATGAATGTATAAATTTAGCCAAAGAATTAAAAGGCTTAGACCTTTGGGTTAAAATAGGGCTTAGATCGTATTTAAGAGACGGGGTAAAGCTTTTAGAGGCGATTAAAAAAGTGGATGATTTTAAAATCTTTTTAGATCTAAAACTTTATGATATACCAAATACTATGGCAGATGCTTGTGAAGAGCTTGCTAAGCTTGATGTAGATATGTTTAATATTCATGCAAGTGCAGGTAAAAGTGCTATGTGTATGATTATGGAGCGTTTAAATGCTTTAAGCAAAAGACCTTTGGTGCTTGCTGTATCTGCTTTAACTAGTTTTGATGAGCAAGAATTTTTTAGTGTATATAAACAAGATATCAAACAAGCTGTTAAGGATTTTTCTAAAATTAGCTATGAAAGTGGTCTTGATGGTATGGTTTGTTCGGTATATGAAAGTTTGTTGATAAAAGAAAACACTAATTCAAAATTTATCACATTAACCCCTGGAATTCGTCCATTTAAAGAAAATTCAGACGATCAAAAAAGAGTGGCTGATATAGAGTGTGCTAAGGATAATTTGTCAGATTTTATTGTGGTTGGAAGACCTATTTATAAAGCAAAAGAACCTAGAAAGGTTTGCGAGGATATATTAGAGCATTTAAAATAAGCCTTAAGGCTTATTTTAAATATACTTTCATTTTTTTATTTTCCAAAATAATCCCATCATCGTCGCTAATAATTTGAAAATCTCCGTTGAAATTTCTTAAGAAATTATCTTCAAATTTCATAGATTCTTGATCGCAAAGCATTTTTGTTGAAGCAAGATTATCTTCTATTTTAATGCTATTTCCTTGATCTTTATAGTTTCCAAAAAATCTATTACATCCTGAAACACCAAAAACTCTTTTATCTTTATTATCAAAACTAATACTTGCTTTAGAATTTTGAGGAAGTTCATAACTTTTTCCATTTGCTTCATAAGAACTTATGGTAAATTCTTTATTTTGTAAATCATCAACACTTAAATTTGCCACAGAACACCCACTAAAAATAGCTAAGCTTGCTATACTTAATGTAATTATTTTTTTCATTTTGATTCTCCTTATACATGAAAATGTTTTAATTCATCTTCTAAATTTTGACAAACTACATTTAACTCATGAGCAACATCAAGTAAAATTTTTGAAATTTCTTCGTTTTTATCACTTAATTTTACTGTGTCTTGCATTTTATCAAGCAAAGATTGTAAAGTTTCTTGTGTGCTTGAGATTTTTTGCATACAAGCATTTGCTAAATCTCTTGCATTTTCATTGCAAACTTTTACTTCATTAGTTCCTTCTACAAGATCTTTTGCATCTTGATTTAAAGAATTAATTTCTTTAGCATTGTGTTTTAACTCTTTGGAAACTTCATTAATACTATCTACTAATTGCTTGGTGACAATAGCAATATTTTTTAAAAATTCCTCTGAGTTTTGAGCAAGATTTCTTACATCTTCAGCAATAACTGAAAAGCCACGACCAAATTCTCCAGCACGTGCTGCTTCAATACCTGCATTTAATGATAAAAGATTAGTTTTATCGGCAATTTCTCCCATCATATCAGAAGCTTTTTTAATCTCTTCTGCTTGTTTTTCCATAACTTCAACTTTTTGAGATAACACATCTTCATTGTCTGCAACAACTCTTACTTTATCTACTACCTGATTTAGTGAATCAAGCATAGTATTTAAAACTTCAAAAGATTTTGTATTTGCCTTGTTTGCATTATTTGAAAGTTCAGCAAGATCTTGTAACTCTGTATGAATTTGCTCACTTAAATGATAAGATTCATCAGTTTTTGTATGACCTTCTTTAGTTCTATTTGCTAGATCAAGTGCATTAGCATTTAAAAGTTTAGATTGTTTATCTACCATTTGAGAATTTTCATTAGTAGAAATTACTGCATTTTGAATTTTTTCAATAAATTGATTAATATAAGTACAAGCTTTACCTATCTCATCAGTGCTTTTTATGTTAATTCTTGCGCGTAAATCTCCATCGCCACTAGCCAGCTCTTTAGCATGTTTTAAAAGATCTAAAACAGGATTACCTACAACTATTTTTAAAATATAAAGCACAGCAAAAACAGTAAAAAGTAAAGCTATGCTAAAGATTATAATATAAGTTCTAGCTGAGCTTGCCAAATCATCATCTATATGTTTTAAGTCATTATACATATCCATAACCCCTAAAACATCACCTTCTTTAGCGTTTGCATGGCAAGCAAGACAACCCTCGTTAGCAATTAATGGACGTATAAGCCTTAGATAATGTCCTTGATCATTGTTAATCTCAACTGCTTTAATTTCTGGCTTGTTAAATTGCTCATTGATAATACTTTCGTTACTTTTTGTGTATTTTTGCATTTCAAAAAGCTCAACGGTGCTTTTGGAAGGATAAATTTTAATATCTTTTATACCTTCTATCTCACCTGCTTCTTTTATAGCTTGTTCTATAATGGCAGGATCACCCAAATTCATCGCCATTCTTAGTGTTTGAAAAACAGAAGTGCTTAAGGTATCTAAATTTGCACGGCTGATTCTATCGGTCGTTTGCTGAGAGTCTTTTTGTAAAATAATTTGCATAATAATAAAACTAATTAGCAATGTAGAAATCATTGCTAAAGATATCTTTGCACCTATGCTTTTAAACATTTAAACTCCTTGTGTTAATGCAAAAAGTGTCTTACGCCACTAAAATATAGTGCAATACCATATTCATTAGCAGCTTGGATGATATCCTCATCTCTTATGCTTCCACCTGGTTCAATAATAGCTTTTACACCTATTTTGCTAGCCTCATCTATGCTATCTCTAAATGGAAAGAAAGCCTCGCTTGCTAAAACACAACCATTTAAATCAAGTCCCATTTCCTTAGCTTTATTAATAGCTGCTTTAGCTGCATCAATACGACTTGTCATACCCATTCCAATAGCCACCATAGCACCATTTTTTACATAAACTACGTTATTTGATTTGGTAAATGCAGCAATTTTCATAGCTATTTCAAGATCTTTTAATTCTTGTTCATTAGCTTTTCTTTCGCTTTTTAATACCGCATTTTTTAATTCATTTTCTTTAACTTCATCGCTATCTTGATATACAAAACCACCATCTATATGTTTAAAATCATATTTATCATAGGCTCTAGTTAAAAATGGCGCTTTTTGTGTAAAGATTTTAATACGTTTTTTATCTTTAAATACTTCCAAAGCATCATCATCTACATTTGCTGCAATGATTACTTCTATATAAATTTCATTGATTTTTTGCGCTAATTCTTTATCTAAAGTTCCATTGATAGCTACAACTCCTCCATAAGCACTTAAGGTATCACATTTAAGCGCATGGATATAGCTTTGGAGTAAGTTTTCTTTTATGGCAAATCCACAAGCATTTGCATGTTTTACAATGGCTACCGCTGGAGCTTTATCAAAAGCACTTGCTAAATTTAAAGCAGCATTGATATCGGTTAGATTATTAAAACTTGCTTCACCTTTTAAGGTTGTAAAATTGTGTGTGAAAAAGTCATCAAATTCATATAAAGCACCTTTTTGGTGAGGGTTTTCTCCATATCTTGTATCAAACACTTTTTGACCTACAATAAATTTACTTGCCCCAAAACCACCATTAAAACGCTCGTTCATATAGTTTGCTATATAAGCATCATAATTTGCTGTATGCTCATAAGCTTTGATCATCAATGCTCTTCTAAAATCAAGATCTAAAGTATTATCTTTTAAAGCTTGTATGATTTTATCATAGTCTAAAATATCGCAAACCACAATGACATTTTTAAAGTTTTTTGCACCGCTGCGTATCATAGCAGGACCACCGATATCGATATTTTCTACAATCTCATCAAAATCTTGGGTTAAAATTGTAGTTTTTTTGAAAGGATATAAATTCACACAAAGTAAGTCTATGCTTTCTATATTATGTTCTTTAGCTTGCTTTTGGTGATTTTCATCTTCTCTTTTGTATAAAATTCCGCCATGAATTTTTGGGTGCAAGGTTTTTACGCGTCCTTCAAACATTTCAGGACTTTGAGTAAAATCACTAACTTCTTGTACTTGCAAGTTATTTTCTTTTAAAAGCTTATAAGTGCCTCCAGTAGATAAAAGCTCAAAACCTAATTTTGCAAGCTCACTAGCAAATTCTACTACTCCTTCTTTATCGCTGACACTAATTAGTGCTTTCATTGATTTTTCCTTTCTATGTATTGTTTTAAAAATTCATAAGATTCATTAACTTCTTGAAATTTTTTTACACCTTCTTTTATTTTTGCTTCATCGCTGTTGTTTGCGTTTAAAATATCAGGATGATATTTTTTAGCAAGTTCTCTATAGCGTTTTTTAAGCTCTTGTAAATTTACATTTTCACTTACACCTAAAATCTCACATGCTTTTTGCAAATTCATACCTACTTTTTGAGTTTGCATAGAATTTAGAAGTCTTTCAAGTATATTTAGATCAAGATTAAAGACTTTGACAATGGCTTTTAATACATCTTTTTTAGTGCTGTTAAGTTCTCCATCAATCAAGGCCATTGCAACCAAAACATTTAATATATTAATTCTTTCTTGTTGAGGTAAAGGTACTTCCTTGATGAGTTCTTTGGCTACTTCATAGGTATCATTTAAGGTATTTTTATGTTCATTAAAACTTTGTTTTAAAAACTCTCTTTCTCTTGAATCTTTAGCGTTATAATCAAGAATTTGTGAGATCATATTAGCTTCATTTTCACTAACTCTACCATCACTTTTTGCTATTTTTGCTAAAAGTGCTATAACATAGTAGTTTAATCTTCTTTTAAAGCCATCAATTCTTTCTTCGTGATAGCCTTGCTTAAAACCTTGAGAGAAACTTTTAGCCCCTTTTTTAAAAGAGCCTAAAAGATCATCTTTACCCCATGTTTTATAATACCAATAAAATGCCAAAATTGCCAATACAAGTAAAACAAAAAGCATTTTTATCCTAAATACTCATTAAATTTATCAAAATAAATTGTTTGTAGTTTTGCTAAAGATATCTTAATATCATCTAAAATGAAATCTTTTTCATTTAAATTTCCAAGTTTTGTAAATTTAATTCCCATTTCATTTACAAATTTAATAAATTTTTCCTCATCTTTAACGCCAACTATAACTCTTGTCGGACTTTCTTCGAAAATAAAACTCTTATCTTCAAAATCAGTTTTTACTTCAATACCTAAATTTGCTTTTGCACTCATTTTAGCTAAAGTAATAGCAAGGCCACCTATGCCTATGCTATTAGCACAATCAAGTAATTTTGCTTCGTTTGCTTTTAATAGGAAATCCCATAGTTTTAATTCTGCATTAAAATCAATATCTTCAAGTCCTCCTGCTACTTTTTGATCTAGTACTTTAGCAATCAAAGATCCTCCAAAATTACCTTTGCTTTCTCCAAGTAGATAAATAGCCCTAGTGTCTTTACTAAAATATGATTTTAAAACATTTTCTGCTTTTTCATTTACCCCAACGCAAGCTATAGTTGGGCTTGGAAAAATACTTACACCATCGGTTTCATTGTATAAAGAAACATTGCCGCTTGCTACAGGGGTATTGAGTTCTTTACAAGCTAATTTAATACCTTCACAACCTTGTGCAAATTGCCACATTACCTCAGGATTTTGTGGGTTGCCATAGTTTAAACAATCACTAATTGCTAAAGGTCTAGCTCCTGAGCATGCTATTTTTCTTCCTGCACTTGCAACGGCTGCTGCTGCACCGATTTTTGGATTTACATAGTTTAATCTTGAGTTGCATTCAATTGCCATAGAAAGTAAGCAGTTATTTTCTTTAATTCTAATACTATTTGCACCTAAAGCTCCATCACTTTTTAAAGTATTGGTTTGTACGCTTGAGTCAAATTGCTCATAAATATAAGCTTTATTGCTAACATTTTCATCTGCAAGGAGTTTTTCAAATGCTTCTTGGGTAGGAATGTTAAGTTTAAATTGATAGTTTTTTATCTCATCTAAGTATTTTGGCTTAGATACAGGTCTATCAAGCATAGGTGCTTTTTCGCTTAGTGGTTCAATAGGGATTAAGCCAACTAATTCATCATGCCAAAATAGTTCCATTTTACCAGTATCGGTAACTTCGCCTATAATAGCTGCATCAAGTCCCCATTTGTTAAAAATTTCAATAACTTTTTCTTCATAGCCTTTTTTAGCACAAATTAGCATTCTTTCTTGAGATTCACTTAACATTAACTCATAAGGAGTCATACCTTCTTCTCTCATAGGAGTTTTATCAAGGTAAAGTTTCATACCGCTACCACTGCGTCCTGCCATTTCAAAAGAGCTTGAAGTAAGTCCTGCTGCGCCCATATCTTGAATTCCAACTATATAATCAGTTTTGAAAAGTTCTAAACAAGCTTCCATTAATAATTTTTCAGCAAATGGATCGCCAATTTGCACGGTTGGTCTTAAGCTTTTGCTAGATTCATTAAAACTATCACTTGCCATTACAGCTCCACCAAGCCCGTCACGACCGGTTTTTGAACCTACATAAATTACAGGATTACCTATACCTTCAGCTTTTGCATAAAAAATATCTTCGATTTTGCAAGTTCCAAGTGCAAAAGCATTAACTAAGATATTTCCATTAAAACATTCATCAAAAGCACATTCTCCACCAATAGTAGGCACGCCCATGCAGTTACCATAGTGTGAAATTCCACTTACCACACCTTTAACTAAATATTTTTGATGTTTACCTATTTTTTCATCGTGGATATTGCCAAATTTTAAAGAATTCATACCTGCAACAACTCTTGCTCCCATGGTAAAAACATCACGTAAAATTCCGCCTACACCTGTAGCTGCACCTGCAAATGGCTCTATAAAACTTGGGTGATTATGACTTTCTACTTTAAATACAGCTGCCATTCCTTTGCCTATATCTATTACTCCAGCGTTTTCACCAGGACCTTGGATCACCCAAGGAGCTTTAGTTGGAAAGCCATTAAGGTATTTTTTACTTGATTTATATGAGCAATGCTCACTCCACATAGCAGAAATTACTCCAAGCTCTAGCAAATTAGGCTCTCTGCCTAGTATATTTAAAATTTCTTGATATTCTTCGTCACTAATTTTGTGTTGTTTTATAATTTCTTTATCCATTTTTTCTCCTTTTTATTTACCTAAACAAAAATTACTAAACATAGCATCTAAAATTTCATCTCTTTCAAAATCTTTTGTAAATTGGGCTATCTCTCCTATGGCTAAATTTAGTTCAAAAGCAAAAAGTTCTAAAGAACTTTCTTTTAATAAATCTCTTGCACGCAAAATAGCTTCGCTAGCATTTTTACAAGCATTGAGTATTAAGGTATTGCTAATTAGCATTCCATCGCCATCTAAAGTATTTAAGTATTCATTTAAACTTTCCTTAATGGCTTGGGTGTTTTCTTGGGCGCAAATGCGTATACAAGAAGTGCTAATTTCATGTTGAAATTTGGTAACTAGATCGCTTTTGTTTAAAACATAAATGATTTTTTTATCACAATTTTTTAAAGCTTGTAAAATACGCTCATCATCTTCTTCAAATTCTTTAGATCCATCAAAAACAGCTATGATAATATCTGCTTCTTTAATACTTTCATAGCTTAGATTAACTCCGATTTTTTCTATCTCATCATCTGCGCTTCTTATACCTGCTGTGTCGATGATTTTTATTAAATGTGAACCTATTTTTAAACTTTCCTCAATACGATCTCTTGTAGTACCTGCAATATTAGAAACAATAGCTCTATCAAAAGCTAAAAGTGAATTTAACAAGGAACTTTTTCCTGCATTTGGTTTACCGATAATAGCAACTTTAAAGCCCTCTATAAGCCCTTTTTTACTTAAAGAAATATCTACTATATCGCGTAAAAGTTTTGAATTTTTTTCACACATAGTAATGATTTGATCAAGTAAATCTTGTGGTAAGTCATCATCTGCATAATCAATGCTTGTTTCTACAAAAGCAAGAGTTTGAACAAGATCTATTCTAATGGTATTTAAAAATTTACTTAAATCACCTTTAATATTTTTTGCTATGATATTTGCAGCGCTTGCTGATTTTGACATGATGGCATCTTGTATACTTAAAGCTTTTAAAAGATCCATCTTGCCATTTAAACAAGCTCTTTTACTAAATTCACCAGGGTTAGCAAGACGTGCTCCTGCTAAAATAAGCTCATCGAGTAAAATTTCACTTAAAGAAAAGCCCCCGTGGAGTTGAAATTCTACTATATCTTCTCCTGTAAAAGAGTAGGGCGCTTTAAAATAAATTACTAAAGCTTCGTCTAAAAAATCGTTGTTGTTTTTATAAAGTTTGCACAAATGTGCATAGCGTGGTGTTAGTTCTTTTTTGTGGGTAATTTTTAATGCAAACTCTAAAGCTTTTTCTCCACTTACTCTAATAATACTTATAGAGCCCACTCCATGGGCTGTGGCAATGGCAGCTATAGTATCATTCATTCATTTTTCTTCAAAAAATCATTCACAACGATATATCTTTGATCGTCATTTTGTTTGATAGCTACATATTTGTCGGGAAAGCGTTCTCTTAATTTTTCTAAAGCAAGTTTTAACCAAATTCCATCAAGTGGTTTTGTTTGAACTCTTCCTGTGTTTTCTACTTTTTCTATAAGAATTTTTAAATAATTTTCTATAGCTTGGGTTTGATTTTCTAAAAATTGAGCAATTTCTAGTCTTGGTTGAATTTTGTATTTAGCGCTAAGCCAGTTATAAAGCAAATAAGAAAAAGCCTTATATCTATGAGCTTCTTTGCCTATAAGTAAAGCCGCATCTTCTCCATCAAGTTTTATCAATACACAATTTTCATCCCAAATGCTAACTTGTACAACTTTGATGTCAAAATCAAAAGTTGCCAGTAAATTTTCTAGTGAAATTTTTATCTCATCGATATAAGAAGTGATATTTCTTTCTTCTGAAGATTCTTTATGAAATGAATCAAAAATAGCATCATTTTTTACTTTATAATGCTCCTTAGGTTGAGCAATATCTTCAATTGGTTTTTGAAAATTTTCTTTGTATTCTTTCTTTGGTTCGTTTTTATCAAAGTTTTTTTGCGTATGCTTGTTAAATTTCTCATTATGAAATTTTTTAGTTTTTTCTTGATGAGGTTTTTGAGTTTTTTTATGCCCTTTGATACAAATAATAGCATTTTTTCTAAACAAACCAAAAAATCCTGCTTTAGCATGCTGAATAACTTCATATTCTAGATCAATCACAGAGCACTCAAGTTGCTTTGAGGCTTCTATGAGTGCGGTTTGTAAGTCTTTAGCTTCTATGTTCATGTTTAGCTATTTCCTCTTTTTTGTGGTTTTTGAAAAGTTTATTTACGATCACTTGTTGAATAAGTGAGCATATATTATTTACACACCAATATAAAGTTAAACCTGCTGGGAAGGTTAAGAAGAAGAAAGTGAAAATTAATGGTAAAAATTTCATAATCTTTTCTTGCATAGGATCTTGTATGGCCATTGGTGTGATAAGTTGTTGGATAAACATAGTTAGACCCATAAATATAGGTAAAATAAACCATGGATCCATTACAGATAAATCTGTAATCCAAAAAGCCCAAGGTGCAGCTTTAAGTTCTATGGCATTTAGTAAAACTCTATAAATTGCAAAGAAAATTGGAATTTGAATAAGTATAGGCAAACATCCACTCATAGGATTTGCGCCATGTTTTTTATAAAGTTCCATCATATGAAGATTCATTTTTTGCGGATCACCTTTATAGCGCTCTCTGATTTCTTTCATTTTAGGCGCCAAATCTTTGAGTTTATTCATAGAAATCATTGATTTATAAGTAAGTGGGAAAAGAATAATACGCACGATTAAAGTCATCACTACAATAGCCCAACCCCAGTTGCCCATGTAGCCATGTAAGAAATTTAAAAATTCAAACATAGGCTTAGCTATAAAAGTAAACCAACCATATTCTACAACATCATCTAAATCCGCATGAATGCTTCTTAAAATTTCATGTTCTTTTGAGCCAACATAACCGCTTGCTTTAAAAGTATTTGTCGCACTTGCAAAAACGATAGAGTTTTCGTGATTATCTTTAGTAACTACAGCATTAAGTGGTTTTTCAAAATTATAAAAGAAAGCACTATAATAGCGATCTGAAGCCGCCATAAGGGTTACATTAGAAAAACTTTCATCATTTTCTACATCACCATCTTCTAACATTGTGATTTTATCATCTTTATCTAAGATTAAAACCCCATGCACTGTATAGCTATCAACTGCTATATTTGGACGATAACCTGGAGTGATAAAATAAGCTGCGTCCTTGCTTAGATTAACCTCTAAATCATAGTTTCCATATTTATGGAAAGTAATTTTTTTAGTTACTACTAAATCGTTTAGATTTTGAGTAAGGATTAAGGTTGTGTTTTCATCGCTTACATTGATAGTTTTTTGACTTGTGGTGTATGAAGTATTAAAAGCTTCTTGATTAATTTTTGCATCGCTAAATCTTACTTCTAGTGGTAAAGGCGACAAAGAAGTATCTACTAGATTAATACTTTTACCATTTTCGTCTTTATATTTTTCATCACTTAGATAAAATTTAGCTATTCTACCTAAAGAGTCAATATGTGCTTCAAAATGCTCACTTTTAACAACTGCTATTTCTTCTTTTTGATTAACACTAAGTTCTGTTTTTGGAGCTTGAGTGTTTGTGTTTGTAGTGCTTTGTGGTGCTGAATTGTTTTGTTCTATTTGGGTGATATTTTGCTCAGTTTGTGGAGCTTTGGGGATAAAAAAATAATCATAAACTACAAAAAATAAAAATGATAATACAACAGCAATTAATATGCGTTTTTGTTGAGATAAATTTTCTGACACGGATTGTCCTTTGGAAATATAATCTTAATTAAAAAAAATTGATTATCGTTGCAAGGGATATAAAGATAGTTGAGTTGTTTTAAAGCATTAAAACTAGGTTTAAAACATATACCTGAGTTTAGATTATTCTTGCGTATTTTAGGATAATCAATACCACCTTTAAAAAACGGATTGCATTTTAAAATTCTTAAAAAAACTGCACCAAATGCCTTAAAAATATTATTTTTTTTAAATTGCCACAAGGCATATTCAGAGCAACTTGGGTAATACCTACAGCATTGTGGTTTAAAAGGACTGATAAAGAGTTGATAAAATCTGATAAGTTTTAGACAAGCTATTTTATACATCCTATTTTTTTCAAACCCCATTTCAAGTTTTTTTCTAATTTTAAAAAAGGAATTTCAGTGATACTTGTTTTGGCTACAAGTATATATTTTCCGTTTTCAACTTGATTTTTAACCTGAAAAAAAGCTGATCTTAAGAGCCTTTTGGCTCTATTTCTTACGACAGCTTTTCCAACTTTTTTGCTAGCAACAACAGCGAATTTTTTTTCATCACTTAAAGAGTAAAAGATGATCATGCCTTCGCAATGCCATTTTTTACCTTCTTTGTAAATTGTTGCAAACTCTCCTAAGTCGTTAATACTTAGAAAATCTTTTATACCGCTAATCTTTTTCTACCTTTAGCACGTCTAGCATTGATCACTTTGCGACCATTTTTACTTTTCATACGTACACGAAAGCCGTGAGTTCTTTTTTTAGGGGTTTTATGTGGTTGGTATGTTCTTTTCATATTTTTTCCTTAAACTTAAAATAAAAAACAAAATAATAAGCGAGTATGTTAGCAAAATCTTACTTAAATCTGCTTTTAATTAAGAGTTATTTTAAAACTTTTTGCTAAATTTTGATTTTATTTTGTAAATTAAGGAAAAATAATGGCTTTTGAAATTTGTGAGAGTAAAAAAGAAGATTTAGAAAAAATTTTGGAATTACTCAAAGAACTTGCTATTCATGAAAATATGCTTGATGATGTAAAATGCACAACTAAAGAGCTTGAAGAATCGTTTTTTAAACATGAATATGCTAAGGCTTTGAGCTTAAAGGTTGATGGTGAGATAATAGGTTATGTGATGTATTATTTTACTTTTTCATCTTTTTGGGGTTTGGGTGGATTATACCTAGAAGATATTTACATACAGCCAAAATATAGAAAAAAAGGCTATGCTAGAGCTGTTTTTAAATATTTAGCGCAAATTTGTAAAGAAAAAAATCTCAAACGCTTAGAGTGGGTTTGTTTAAATGATAATGATTTGGGCATTGAATTTTATACCAAGTTAAATGCAAGACATATGAGTGAGTGGAGAACTTATCGTTTAGAGGGTGAAAATTTAGAAGCATTGATGTGATGAATAAACGCAGTTTGTATTATCTAAAAGCTTTTGGCTATGAATACTTTAACGAACAAAAGCAAATTAGACATTTTAACTTAAGTTTTAAAGAATTAAATGAAAGAGTGAAAACTTGCAATCTTTGTCATTTTTCTAGGCTAAGAAAGCATAGTTTAATGGAAAAAGAAGCCAAAAATGCTAAAATTTTGATTTACCAAGCTTTTGTTGATAAAGAAGAAAATGAAAGTGGAAAGTTTTTTGCTTCTAAAAATAAGCAAGAGTTTTTAAGATTATGTAAAGAGCTTTTAAATTTAAAAGAAGATGAAATATATTTTTCTTATATGTTTAAATGTTTTAGTAATTTTAAAATAGATGATCAGGCATTAAGATTATGCTTGCCATATTTTTATAATGAGCTTGATTTTGTAAAAGCAAAGATTATTTTATGTCTTGGTCAAGAAGCTTTTGCGAGTTTGGGTTTTGAGAATTTTCAAAAATACAAAGGGCAATGTATGCGTTTTAATAATGCTTTGCTTTTGCCAAGTTATGATTTGAATTTTGTGAGTAAAAATCCTAGCTTTTATACTGAATTTATAGAAGATATTAAAAAAATAAAAGGTTATTTATGAGAAAAAGTTTAGTTTGTTTGATGATGAGTTTTGTTTTAACTTTAAGTGTTTTTGCAAAAGAGCAAAAGCCATCACCCATAGAACCTAGCGAGTCTTTTTATCCTAATTTAGAATTTCAAAATTGCGATAATGATTGTTTGTTTACTTTGCTAGAAACAGGACTTTATTTTAATTTCTTGTCAAGATTTAACAATGATAATGCAAATGAACTTTTGGTTAATATCTATACTAAACTTTTAAACTCCATTATAGATTTTGAAAAAAGAATTCAAAAAAATGCTAGTGTAAAACTAGCTATTATTATACCTGAGCAAACGATTAAAAGTTATTCTAATACTATTATAAATTCAAGTATAGCGTATTTGCTAAGACAAAGAGCGCAGATAAAAGTAAAGGTGTTTTTAATAGGTACTGAAGATGAGAGCAAGATAGCTAAAGCCCTTAAGCAAGCTCAAGAAGAAAAATTTAACTATATCATAGCAGGTTTTACGGATAAGGGTGTGAAAAATTTATTAAAAGAAAATCTTGGTTTAAATGTAAAAGTTTTCATACCAACTGCACACAAAAGAAATTTTGATACGCAAAATGAAAATGTATATTTTGGAAGTATAGATTATCAAAAACAAATTCAAAGACTTTTAGAGTATTCAAATGGTAAAAATATTATTTTTTCAGATGAAACACCTTTGGCAAATCGCTTAGATGAGAATGTTTTAAACGCAGGGAATGGTAGTGAGAAAATTTACACTATTAATAGTTCTAAGTTTGATTTTAGAAGTATTTTAAATCAAAATAGAAGTTTTCAAGATTCTAGTATTATTTTAAATACTTCTTTGATTAAAACAGCGCTCATAAGCTCGCAAATAAGAACTTACGATATAGAACCTTTTGTGCTATTATCAACTCAGATTAATTATAATCCTATTTTGCTAAGTTTAACGCAAATTAATGATAGAAAAAAACTTTTGCTAGCAAATTCCATTTCTAATGAGGATCAAACTCTAAGCTATCTTAATGAGCTTTTTTCGCAAAATATTAACTATAACTGGATAGCGTATGCAACTAGTGTAGGACTTGATTATTTTTATACGCAGTTTTTAGACAAAGACTCTCAAAGAATTTTCGATGAGAGCTTAAATGATAATCAATTTGACTATAAGGTTAAGATCATACGCTCGCAAGGCTTAGGTTTTGCTCCTTTGCAAGATCAGTAAAAACCTTAGCTATAGCCTCATCTATAGGGGCTACTTTTTCATTTTTTAAAAAGGCTAGGGTAAATTCAGCCTCAAAAAGCTTAGTGCTATCTTTGTAAATCTCTTGTTTTATACAAACTGAGGCTTTTTTAAGCTTTGTGATAAATGTTTTTACTTCTATAAGATCTCCAAGTTTAGCGGGTTTTAAAAAGTTACAATTTGCTTTTGTAAGTAGAAAATGTCCTGTATTTTTATCAAAAATTTTTGCATTTTTTTGAAAAAAAATCTCACTTCTTGCTCTTTCGCAAAATTTTAAGTAGTTGCTATGGTATACCACTCCACCTGCATCGGTATCTTCATAATAAATTCGTATTTGCATTTAAAATCCTTTAATTTGGTATGATAGTGTTTTTTCTTGCTGTTTTTTGAAGGGAAAAGATGATTAAACCAAAAACTATGATATAAATTGATGTGATTAAATTTTGCCACCAGTTAAAATCATTACTTAATAAATTTGGTATTGCTAAAATCATTTTGGGTTGATTGCATAATGTTATAAAAATTATTATAGATGATATTATTATAGAAGTATTTTTTGCTTTTAAAAAAACATCAATAATAAAAAAACTTATTAATGCTATGGGGTATATATACCAAATTTTTCCTATAAGTAAGATATATAAAGCTATTGTAAAAACTAGCCATTTTGCATTTAAAACTAAATCTGTATGATGATCGCAAAGCTTGCGATAAAAGAAAAGTTGCCATTGCTCGATTGTATCTTTTAAATTTTTATTTTCTTTGTGTGTTAGTTCTAATTCTCTAGCATAAAGCTCTTGTGCTCTAAGCTCTGAAGCATCGATTAGATTGTGATGAGTTATGCGGTTGCTTTTTAATTTTCTAAATAAATCTCTTAAATTTAAAAATTCATCATAATGATTTTTTTCTATTTCTTCTTCTAATTCTTCATGGTTGTATTGTATGCAATCATGCTCTATGTTAAACTGATTAGAAAAAGTACAATTTATGAATTTTGGTTTGTTATCTAAAGTGGCATTGTCAAAAACTACGATATTGTTAAATATTACATTTTTAAAATTTAAATACTCTATATGTATGTTTTCAAAATTGACAATGCCTTTAAAAGTAATATCTTGAAAATGGTATATTTGTTTTGTTGTATCATTGGTATTAGTTGTATTACGTTTTTTACTGGAAATAAATTTAACATTATTAAATTCCACTTCGCTAAATATGATTGTATTTTTAAAAAAAGAAGTGTTTATAAAACTAGCTTTACCTTCAAAATATGCTATGCTAAAATCAACCCTAGCTTTAAATTCTGCCTTATCAAAAGAAGTTTTACCTTTAAAAACCGCTTCTCTAAAATTATTTTCTATGATTTCTTGATTTGTATGCTCAGCTAAGAATTTTGTTTCTATAAATCTAGCTTCGCCTTCAAAGCGTGCCATATTAAAATTAACCCTAGCTTTAAATTCTGCCCTAGCGAAAGAAGTTTTACCTTTAAAAACCGCTTCTCTAAAATTATTTTCTGTGATTTCTTGATTTGTATATTCAGCTAAGAATTTTGTTTGTATAAATCTAGCTTCACCTTCAAAGCGTGCTATGTCAAAATTAACCCTAGCTTTAAATTCTGCCCTATCAAAAGAAGTTTTACCTTTAAAAACCGCTTCTCTAAAATTATTTTCTATGTTTTCTTGGTTTGTATACTCAGCTAAGAATTTTGTTTCTATAAACCTTGCTTCACTTTCAAATTTTGTTAAACCAAAATCAACTTGATTATTAAAAATTGTGCCTGAAAAATCAACTTTTTTTTCAAAAATACATTGAATAAAACTAACTTTTCTATGAAAGCTAAATCCTCTAGCAATGATTTGATTTTTAAAAACACAGTCTGTAAAAAATAATGCTATATTATTATTTGCAAAATAAATACAATTGATTTCGCAGTTTGTTATAGTGATTTTATTTATTTGTTTTTGCTTTAGAGTGTTTAAACTAATTTCACTAATGTTAGAGTTGCGAATAGTTACTGTATTCTCATTTATTTCTACATTTGCATCTTTGATATTTTCTTGTATCAATACACCATAAGATTCTAGAAGCTTTTGCATTTATTTTGCCTTGTTTTATGTCTAATAAATATAAATTTTATCTAAAATGCTATAAGAAAAGCATAAAATATTCTTGATTTTATATCTTATGTTAAAATTATATTTTATATCATCAAAAAAAGGAAAATCATGCAAGTGTTGCAAAAAATGTTTAAATTGTTAGTTATTATAGCTTTTGTTTTTAGTGTAAATGCAAATGCGTTAAGTGAGGGTAAAGAGTATATTACTTTAAAAACGCCTATCCCAAATGCACAAAATTCACTGATAGAAATTTTTTCTTATCGTTGTATTCATTGTTATAATCATCATCAATTTCACACTCTAGCAAAGGTTAAAGAGGCTTTGCCAAATTTAAAATATGATCTTTTTTCGGTAAGCTCTATGAGTGAGTATGGTGGCGCTTTGAATGAGATGTTTGCATTGGCTTCGTTTAAGCAAAAGACATTGGGGTTAGATGTAACTAGTGAAAAAAGTCTTACTTATAAACTTGCTGATGTGTATTTTGTAAGTCATTTTGAACAAAAGTTAAAATTAAATGATCTTGATTTATTTTACAAAATGGGTTTAAATGCTATCGGTGCTAGTAAAGAAGAATTGCAAAAATTTTTACAAACAAAAGAAGCCAAAGAGCTTTTAACTGCTTATGATGTAGCTAATGAAATTTCAAGAAATTATGGCACGCCTGCTTTTGTAGTAAATGGCAAATATCAAATCAATCCTGAGTATATCACTTCTTTAGAAGAATTAATCCGTATAGTTAAAGAACTTTCTACTAAATAATGCTTTTAAAAAGCATTATTTAGTAATCCATCTTCTTTTATTTTTATGATAATATATTATCGTTTTTTTTTTTTTTGATAATTGCATTTTATTTTGTAAATTTTTTCTTATATTTAATAAATATTTAAGTTATGTTAATATAGCTTTACAAAGTTTATAATAAATATTTGTAATTTATTATAAATAATAAAAAATTTAGGAGAAATAAAATGAATTTTAACTTTAGTAATTGGTCAAAAGCAGTAGCAATGGCTGCTTTTGTTTTTGGTGTGAGTGCAAATGCACTTAGCGAAGGTAAAGAATATGTGGTTTTAAAAACACCTATCCCAAATGCCCAAAATTCTTTAATAGAAGTGTTTTCTTATCGTTGCACGCATTGTTATGATCACCATAAATTCAATACAATCTCAAAAGTTAAAGAAAAATTACCGCAGTTAACTTATAAATTTTATCCTGTTAGCTCTATGGGTGATTATGGTAAGCAAGCTAATGAAATTTTTGCTTTTGCTGCTTTTAAAGATGAGCAAAATAAAGTAAGCCAAAGTGATAAAAATAGTTTAACTCATAAAGCTTCTGAAGCATATTTTAATGCTTATTTTAAGAAAAAACAAAGATGGGGAAATGGAGCTAATCCTGAAGCGTTTTATGAAGTGGGATTAAAAGCAATTTCAGCAAGCAAAGAAGATTTAGATAATTTTTTAAAAACTCCTGAGGCTAGTGAAATTTTAAAATCTTATGAAAGTGCTAATGATATTTCTAAAAACTATGGCACGCCTGCTTTTGTAGTAAATGGAAAATATCAAATCATACCACAAGCTATCACATCTCCACAAGCTTTAATAGAAATAACAGAAGAATTAAGTAAAATGTAGTTTTGGAGTCAAAATGAATTTTTGTCCTATTAGTAAAATTGGTGCTTGGCAAAATACTAGGTTGCCTTGGTTAATAATGGTTATAGCTATGGTAGGCTTAACTTTCATAGCGCACTTTTTATTTCAAGAATATCTTTATATGGAACCTTGTGAGCAGTGTGTTTATATAAGATTTGCTATGTTAACTATGGCTTTTGGTGGTATTTTAGCCTTGATAGATCCTAAAAATGATTATCTAAAAATTTTTGCTTATATTTTTGTTTTTTGGGGTATATGGCTTGGTATAGAGTATTGTATTACTCTTAATCATATCCATGAGGTAGTACATTCAGAAAATCCTTTTGCTGGTGTTGATGGATGTAGAGAAATTCCTATATATCCTTTTAATTTACCATTGCATGAATGGGCACCAGGATGGTTTTTACCAACAGGTGAGTGTGGCATGGATACACCTATAGTACCTGAAGATGTTTATGGTAGTTTAAATGCTTTTCAGAAATTTTTTGTTGGAACTCCTCCAAATTTTGAAGATGGGTTGTATAGTAATGGTTGGTATTTGATTCCTAGTATGGAATTTATGAATATGGCGATTTGTTGCTTATTGGCTTTTGTTGTTTGTTTGGTGATTTTAGGAGGCATGTTTGTCTCTTATGCGTTTTCACACTCTAAGGCCAAAATTTACGCTTTGATTGTCTTGGTGTTTGTGATTATTCTTAAAATTTTAGGTGAGCCAAGTGTGCAAATGGCTTAGTAGTATTGAAAAAGGAGAAAGAATGAAAATTAGTAAAATTGTAAGTAGTATTTTGCTTGCTAGTAGTGTTGTTATGGTAGCACCTAGTGTTTCTTTAGCTATGGGTGGACCTAGTGGTGCTAAAATTGATTGGGAAATTCAAGGCAAAATTGGCGCAGTAAAGATGAATCCTTATGGTTTATCTCCGCTTAGCGCTGTAATTATGGATGGAGGATACAAACTAAGCGATGTAAGCGTAACTATAGTTCCAAAGCCAAATGGGCAAACTATATCTTATAAGGTTAGCCCTAATAAAATTAAAACTTATGGAGGAATTCCTGTTTTTGGACTTTATCCATCATATTTTAATACAGTAAAAGTAAGTTATACCAAAACTGCTTTTGGAAAAAGTGAAAAAGTAGTAGATGAGGTATATAAAATAGCAACTGGTGGAGTAAATATAGAGCCAAGTGGAAGTATTATGCAAAGAGGTGTACCTTTTGAAAAAGTGGAAGTGATTAAAGTAGATAAGGGTTTTGAAGATAGGTTGTATTTGGTTAATAATGCTCCAGGGAAACAAAGTGGAAAAGGTTCCCAATCTGTTTGGAATAACCCAGCAGGTGGCGCAATGGAATGGGATGAAAATTCAAATGCATTTATCATTGATACAAAAGGTGAAATTCGTTGGTATTTTGACAATGATAAATTGATGGATTGGAATAATATTTACAACCGTGGTATTATGATGGGATTTAGGCAAAATACTGATGGAGCTTTAACTTGGGGTTTTGGACAAAGATATGTTAAGTATGATTTGATGGGTAGAGAAATTTTTAATCGTCTTTTACCTTCTTCATATATAGATTTTTCTCATTCTATGGATAATATGCAAAATGGAAATTATCTTTTAAGGGTGGCTTCTGCCAATGTTAAGCGTCCTGATGGTAAAAATGTACGTTCAGTGCGTGATGTGATAGTAGAAGTTGATAAAAATGGCAATGTAGTAGATGAGTGGAGATTGTTTGAAATTTTAGATCCATATAGAGCGAATGTAATCAAAGCATTAGATCAAGGCGCGGTTTGTTTAAATATTGATGCGAGTAAAGCAGGGGTTACTTTAAGTGATGAGGATTTAGCTAAAATGGATGCAAGTGATTCTTTTGGCGATATAGCAGGTACTGGAGTAGGGCGTAACTGGGCTCATGTAAATAGCGTAGATTATGATCCAAGTGATGATAGTATTATTATTTCAAGCCGTCATCAAAGTGCTATTATAAAAATAGGACGCGATAAAAAGGTAAAATGGATACTAGGAGCACATAAGGGCTGGGGAGAAAAATATAAAAAAGTACTTTTACAACCTATTGATAAAAATGGCAAAAAGATAGTTTGTGAGGATGAGTATAGCAAATGTCCTGGCTATGAAAACGAAGAAGGTGGTTTTGATTTTACATGGACACAGCATACTGCTTTTAGAATAGATGAAAAGTCTGATAAAAGATATATTTATATCACAGCTTTTGATAATGGCGATGCAAGGGGTATAGAACAACCTGCTTTTGCTTCGATGAAATACTCAAGAGCGGTTGTGTATAAAATAGATCAAAAAAATAAAACCGTAGAACAAATTTGGGAGTATGGTAAGCAAAGAGGTAATGAGTGGTTTTCACCTGTTACTTCTTTAACTGAGTATCATAAAGATAAAAATTCCATCATGGTTTATAGTGCTACTGCTGGAATGTCATTTGACTTAAGCAAAGGTGCTGCTGTAGGTGAGCCAAGACCTGAAATAGATGAATTTAAATGGGGAGCTAAAGAGCCTTCGGTACAAATTCGATTTAGTGGAGCAAGTACTGGTTATCAAGCTATGCCTATTGATTTAGAAAAAGCATTTAAATAAGAAAAAAGGGCTTTCTTTAAAGCCCTTTAATTTTTATAAATATCCTGCACCTAAAGCTAAGAAATAACCTACTATACAAGAAACAATTACACCAATTAAACCTGGCAAGATAAAGCTGTGGTTGATAACAAATTTACCTATTTTTGTAGTACCTGATCTATCAAATTGTATGGTTGCAAGATCGCTTGGATAAGTTGGTAAAATATAATATCCATAACAAGCTGCTGCAAAAGCGATAATAATGCCTGGTTCAACACCAATTCCTAGTGCAAGTGGGACAAATGCTGCGATTGCTGCTGCTTGAGAATTAACAAATTTAGAAATTAATAAAAGCATAACTGCATAAGTCCAAGGGTGTTCTATAACGATATTTCCTAAAGATTCTTTCATCATAGGAGTATGCACCGCAAACATAGTATCTGCCATCCAAGAAATTCCAAAAACAGCCACTAAAGCTATCATGCCTGATTTAAAAATTTCATTTTTTGCAATTTTGCTTGCATCAAGTTTAGTAAAGATGATGAGTGCTGCACCTGCTAAAAGCATAAACATTTGAATTACTGCAACCATATTCATAGGTTTAGTAACACCTTTTGAAGTAAATTGCGGTCTAAGTTCTGGGAAGGCTCCAAGTATAGCTACTATTGCAATAGCGCCTAAGAAAATCCACATAGCTACCCATTGAATAGTTGGAAGTTTTTGACCAAGAAGGGTTTTGCTATCGCCATAGATATATTCTCTTTGTTCTGGATCTTTGATTCTAGCTTGAAAGTCTGCATCTTTATCAAGATCTTTTCCTCTAAACCAAGAAAAAATTCCTATAGCTAAAACACCTACCAAAGTAGAAGGTATAGTAATAGCAAGTAAATCCACATAACCATCAAAACCTGCTAAAGGATGTTTGTTGATTTCTGGATTTAAAAGTAGCGCTGTTAAGCTTACAACAGCAACTGAAACAGGGCTTGCGATGATACCAAGCTGAGAAGAAATACTAGAAGCAGCCATTGGTCTTTCTGGGCGTATGCCGTTTTTAATAGCAATGTCGTAAATAATAGGCATCATGGTATAAACAACATGTCCGGTTCCGCAAAGCATGGTTAAAATACAAGTTACAAAAGGTGCTAAGATGGTTAAAAATTTAGGATTTTTTCTTAAAACTCTTTCTGCTACTTGTAACATTACATCTAAACCACCGCTAGCTTGCAAGGTTGCACTAGCAACAACTACAGCTAAGATGGTAAGCATAACATCAATTGAAGGTTTTCCAGGTGCTACAGCAAAACCAAAACTTAAAACCAATAAACCTATACCGCCTAACAAACCTAGAGCGATACCACCTTTTTTTGCCCCATAAAAAAGACAAATGAGAACTACAGCTAGTTGGATACTAAATTGAGTGCCTTCACTAAGGCTAGTTAGCATTTCCATACTCTCTCCTTGTTTTTAAAATATACAAGAGTATAGTGTAAGTTTTATTAATAGTAAATAAAAATTTTTATTATTTAAATAAATATTTACCAATATTTTAATTTTATTTATTAAAATATTGGTTTTTTATTTATTAATTATTGATGATTTTTTAAGATAGCAAAAAGAATTTTGCTGATTTTTTCGATAGAAGCTATTTCGCATTTTTCATCTGTTGAATGTGGACTATATATATTTGGCCCTATGGAACAACATTCTAAAGGTTGTTTTTCACTTATGATACCACACTCTAAGCCAGCATGTATAGTATAAAGCTTGGCGTTTGGATTTTCTTTTTTTAAATAACTTAGAATTTCTTCTCCAAATTTAGTATCTTTATTAGTCCAAGGTGGATAAAAATTTGCACTTGAAACTTCACAGCTTTGCATTTTAAAATAAGTTAAGGTTTCAAATTCTATATTTTTAAGCTCTTGCAAATCATTTGATCTTGCAAAAAGCTCAAAATGAAATTTACCTTCTTTTTCATAAGCTAGTGAAAGATTGATACTTGTTTGGACTAAATTTAGATGATGATTAAAAGTTCTAACTCCTTGTGCAAAAGCATTGATAAGATTTAAAATGATTTTAGAGTTTTTATAATATGTTCTTTTGATTCTACCTATATAATTTACTTTAAAATGATTATTTTCTTTTGGAGGATTTTTAAAAAATGCTACGATTTTAGCATGTTTTGGTATCGAATTTATTCTCTCACCTGCGCTAAATTCACAAAGCTCGCCTTGATTTTGAGTGATAAAGTAACTTGCTTCTTTGATAGAAGATTTGATGTTTTTAACAATATCAATCCCTGAATGTCCACCTTTAAAATCTATTGCCTCTATTTCATAGCATTCATCTTCTTTTTCATCTATTTCTAATTTCAAATTAGCAAAAATATCTACTCCGCCAGCACAACCTATAACAACTTCATCATCGCTTTCATGGTCTAAATTTAACAGCTTGTTTGAAATCAAAGTATGCGTAAGATTATTTGCTCCACAAAGGCCAACTTCCTCATCATTAGTAAAAAGACATTCGATATTTTCAAAGTCTTTTAAAGCTTGCATCATTAATGATACTCCTATGCCATTATCTGCACCCAAGCTTGAGTTTTTAGCCTTTAAATATCCATTTTCTTCATACATTTGTATGTTAGGAGCCTCTCCCATGCAAACCATATCATAATGGCTTTGTAAACAAATTTTTGGATTTCCTTTACATGCATGGATATTACCTGCATTATCAACGCTTACTTGACAGTTGTGACTTTTAGCAAAATCAATGAGAAAATTTTTTAATTCTTCGGTTTTAAAACTACAATGAGGTATTTGAGCGATTTGTTTAAAATTTTGTATAATTTCTTGCATAAAATCTCCTTTTTTTGTTGTAATTATGGCATATTTTTATATAGATGAGGTTTAAATGAAAATTTCTAAAAAGCAAATTAAATTATTAATAACCTTATTAAAAGAGCCAAAGAAATTTTTAATTGTGCTTTTTTTAGTCGCTTTTGCTTATGTTTTAAATTATGATAATGGCTCATATATTAATGCTAAAGTAAGTCGTGTGGTAGATGGAGATACTATTGAGGCTAAATTTGAAAATGAAAAACTTAAAATCAGACTTTTTGGTATCGATGCGCCTGAGAGTGATCAAGCCTATGGAAAAATGGCTACGCAATTTTTAAAAGCTATTGTATTGAATAAAGAAGTTGTTTTAAATGTAAAAGATGAGGATAAATATGGTAGAATTTTAGCCATTGTGTATTTAAATGATAAAGATATCAATCAAGTTATGGTTAAAAATGGTTTTGCTTGGGCTTATGAATATTATAGTGATTTATATGTAAATGAGCAAAATTATGCCAAGGAAAACAAAAAGGGTTTATGGGTAGATGAAAATCCTATAGAGCCTTATAAATGGCGTAAACAAATAAGATTAAAATAGGATGAAAAATGTTTAAAAGTGTATTTTTTCTAGGGTTTTTAGTATTATTTTTTAATGGTTGCTTTGTAAATGAAAGAGGGGTTTCAAACCGCTTTTATGATGATTGTAAAGAATATTATGATGCAAGTGGGACTTACCATAAAGAATGCCCAAAGAATTGGGTGGATTTACCTTTAACCCCCGATTCCTTTTAAGGCTGCATTGAGTTCTTCTTGTGTTGTTTCTTGTTTTGCAGGTTCTTGTTGGTTTTGGTTGTTGTTTGTGGTGTTTTGACTCTGTTTAAGCTTAAATATATGATCTTCGGTTGTGACAACTTGAAAAGAAGCATCAAAAATTTTAATCTCATTAACAAAACCAACCACTTTAACTTCTCTTTTTCTTGAGTCATCGCTAAATAAAGCACTTGCTTCAAGGTTTAGAATATCACCAACTTTTAAAGGAGCATAGAAAAAGCTTCTTGAGCCTATTAATACACTAAATTCTTTATTGATTGCAGCTTGAGCTATATAATTTGCTGCATTAAATACAAAACCACTATGCACTAATCCTAGCTCATCTACTGCCATATCATGGGTTGTGATTAAAATACCCTTGGCGAAATTTTTTTCTATATGGGAAATACTTCCTGCTAGAGTATTGTTTATCCCTGGACAGGTGATAAGTTCTGATTTAATGCGATTTAATTCTTCTGGGTCTATTAATTCTTCTATGCTAACAGCACTTGCTGCTCTTGCCATTTTTACACCTTTAATTTAACATAAACTCTTTTTGGTGCTTCATAACCTTCGCAAGTTAAATTTGAGTCATTTTCATCTAAAAATTGATCTAAAGAATAAGAATCAATCCATTGTGTTTTTCTTTGTTCTTCAAAATCAGTTTGTTTAGTTGCTATAACTTCAAATTCACTAAATCCAGCTCTATAACACCAATTTCTTAAACCCAATATCGACGGAATGAAAAAAATATTTGGTATTTTTGAATAAGTTTTTTGAGGAATGAGTGCAATTTCTCTTTCATCTTCTATATACATAGTATCTAAAAAGACTATACCATCTCTATTTAAAGATTGCTTGAGTTGTTTTAGCATGGTTATAGGATCACTACGATGATAAATTACTCCAAGGCAAAAAATCACATCAAATTTTATGCCATAATTTGGCACATCAGCTACACCTAAAAGCTCATATTGTATAGGAGTTTTTGCAATAGAGTTTAAAAGTAAAAATTGTAAATAATACTTAATAGAAGGATCAAAACCTATGAGTTTTGAAGGATTAAATTCAAGCATTTTAAACATATAATAACCATTATTACAGCCAATATCTGCAACTATTTTTCCTTTGATTTCTTGCATATAAGGTTTTAATATATTAAATTTAATAAAACTTTGCCATTCTGTGTCTATAAATAAATCATTGATTTTAAAAGGTCCTTTGCGCCAAGGTTTTAATTCCAAGGCAATGTCCTTAATCTCATTATCTAAGCTTTTATCACAAAAAATATCAAAACTTTCATTTATAAGGTAATTTGAGTTTTGAATTTTTGTGCTAAGTTTTTGAATTTTTTCATATAAAGGATGTTTTAAAACTTGCTTTAACAAAGCATTATCTTGCATATTTTTCCTTGAAAAACTCCCTTATTTGGGAGTTTTATTATTGAAGTAGGCTTGCTAGTTTAGTTTGTAGCATTACATTTGAGTGAGCATTTGCAAATAAAAATGCATTTTCTTTTAAGTAGTTTGCATTAAAATCATTGATATTTTGTGCTAAGTCATTATTTTGCAATTTACTTTCAGCTTCTTTAGTATTAATGCTAGTTTGCAAAGATGAGTTGATGTTAGAATGGATAGCATTAATCCCAGCACCAATATCTGCGCGTAAAGAACCTACTTGATCTTGAAAATCGCGAATTCCATCTTGGTTTTCAAGGCTTAAGTTTGCTGTGCTTGGTTGATTTAAATTAATACTTTCAACCCCAGCTCCAACAACAAAATCCATACTTTGGAAAACATTTTTTCCGTTAAAAGTTGCATTTGAAAATGCATCATTGATTGAACTTATAAGTTTATTTGCTTCAGCGTTTAGCATACTTTTTTGTCTATCATTTAATGCAGCACTATTTGAGCGTACTGAAAGTTCATTAAGTCTATCTGCAGTAGCCGAGATATTATTTAGCGCTGAGTCTGCAATTTGCAAAACACCCACTGAATCATAAGCATTTAAAATGCCTTGATCTATGGTGCTATACTGACTTCTTAAAGAATCAGCTATGGCTAAATTTGCTCCATCGCTTCCATCTATAGCACGCATTGTGGCTATATTTTCTAAAGCTTTTTCTTGGCTTTTTTGAGCTTGATTTAAGTAATGGTTTTGTTGAGTTGTTCCTATATCGCCTATTTTCATCTTTGACTCCTTTTAAAGACTTATTTTATTATATCACTTTTTTGTTTTAAAATTTAAAAAAAACAAAACTACTTGTGATAACATGATAATTTTCATCACAACTTCACTTGCACCATGAATTTTTATAAATTCTTGAGTCTTAGTTGCTTCTTCTCCTAAACTTTGTGCTTCTAAAACATAAGCAGTGAAGTAAAATACAAAAAGCAAACTTAGTGCCAAAATGATTAAAGAAAGCATAAATTTTGAAAAATTTATTTTAAAAGTTAAATTTTTATCCTTAAATGAGAAAATTTCCATTAAAATAGATAAAACACTCACGCCTAGCAAAACATAACCAAATTGTACAAAAATGTGTGTCATTAAAAGTCCGCTTTGAAAATGAGTTAAAACCCCTTCGCCTATGAATTTAGCAGGATAAAATATAGTCGGAGCTAAAAATACACCTATGCTAATTTCAATCCCAATTAAACTTGCTAGCAAAAATAAATATATTGATTTCATTATTTTCTCCTATAAAAAGATAATTATAGTCTAATTTTTTAAATTCCACGCAACAAAGGCTCTATCAAATCCATTATAATCTTGATAAAAAGTGGCCTTGAAATCATTTTCCTCTAAAATTTTATTTAAAATTGCTTTTTGATCATAACCAAACTCACACGCTAAGACTTTTGTGTTGTGTTTTTTAGCAAAAAGGATAATTTTATGTAAAATTTCCCAACCTTTATCCCCACCAAATAAAGCATTATGTGGTTCATTTTGCACCCATTTATCCAAAGGATAGTCATTTTTAATATAAGGCGGATTAGAAAAAATAAAGTCAAAATTTCCACGCATAGTTTTAAAATCACAAAGTTGAAAATCAATCAAATTTGAAACTTTGTGAAAATCTGCATTTTTTTTAGCAAGCTCTAGTGCTTTTGGATTAATATCGCAAGCTTGTATAAAAATTTGTTTTAATTTTGCTAAGGAGATACTTAAAATTCCACTCCCAAAGCCAATCTCAAGTATATTTTTAAAAGAGTTATGATCTAAAATTTCTAAGCATCTTTCAAGTAATATTTCACTATCAAAACGCGGTATTAAAACCCCTTTTTCAATAAAAAAATCTAAACCATAAAATTGTGTTTTTTTAAATAAATACTCAAAAGGCTCGCCATTTAAAAATCTATCTACATATTCTAAAAAGATTTTTTCATCGATTTGAAATTCAGGATTTAAAAAAATCCAAGCCTTATCTTTTTGTAAAAGCTCACAAAGAATAAAAAGTATATATTCTTTGTGAGTAGGATCTTTTGCGTAAGCTTGCTTTAAAGCTTGTTTGATTGAAATCATTGCAAAGCTTTGATTCTATCATAAATGCAAGGATGACTTAAGTGAAAGAAAGTATAAAATTTACTTGTTTTAACAAAGGCTTTATTTTCTTTTGCTAAAGCTATGAGAGCATTTTTCATATCTTCTTTAGAGCTTAGTTTTGCTCCATGTAAGTCAGCATTAAATTCATTTTTTTGACTCATTTTATTAAGTAGCGGGGAGATAATAAAAGTAAAAATATTTCCAAAAATCAATAAAAGCACAAAAACTCCAGCATTAACCCCATCTAAATGACTTTCAATATAAAAAAAGCTTGGTAAATGTGCAAAGATAAAAAATAAAGCAAAAAGCATCAAAGCACTAGAAAATAACATTTTTAGTAAATCTTTATGCACAAAATGTCCTAGCTCATGACCTAAAACAGCGATGAGTTCTTTTTCTTTTAAAGCATTTAAAAGTGTATCAAAAAGCACCACTCTTTTACTCTTAAATAAGCCACCAAAATAAGCATTTAATCTTTTGTCCCTTTTACTTGCATCAATAACATAAACACCATTTGCACTAAAGCCACATTTTTGCATTAAATTAGTGATTTTTTCTAATAAATTTTCATCTTCAAGTTTTTTCATTTTATTAAACATAGGTGCAATAAGAGTAGGGTAGATGAGATTTATAATAAGTATGATTATAAAGCTTAAAGCAAAAGCCACTACCCACCAGTATGTGCTAAAAAATTCAAAACAAAACACTAAAGCATAGATGATTAAAAAGCCAAAAATAAGCATTAGAGCTAAAGATTTAATGCTATCTTTAATAAAAAGTGCTAAAGTCATATTTGAAAAGCCGTGTTTTTTATCTTTTATAAAGCTTTCATAATAACTAAGTGGTAAATTTAAAATACTAATAATCAATAAAAATGTAAGTAAAAATAAAGTATTTTCTAAAGTAGAATTTTCTTTGATGAAAATTTCTTTTAAATATAAAAAGCCAAAGCTAATCCAAGAAATATTAATCATCAGATTATAAAGATTAGAAAAGATTTTGTATTTTTCATTTTCTATGGCGATATTTGCAGCATTTTTATAATCATGCTCATTTAAAATAATTGCATGCTTTTCTCTTTCTTTTTTTAAAAAAGAAATTTGCATATAAGATATAAAAACCAAAAAGGCTGTGTAAATACATAAAATAGTTATTAAAGTCATAATTTTTCCTTAAATAAATTTGAGTAATTTTATCTTATTTAAAATATATAAAGTTAATCAATACTTTCACTTTTTTCCAAAACCTCAAAATAAGCTTCTTCTAAAATACTAAGTTCATTTTCTAAGGAATTTAGCTTTTCATAAAGGGTATTTATACCTAGTTCTTGATAGATTGCAGGATTACTTAGAGCATTTTTTATTTCTTTTATTTCTTCTTCTAATTTATGAATTTTATCAGGATATGAGTTTAAAATTTCATTTTCTTTATAGCTTAGTTTTTTACTTGATTTTTCTTTTGTTTTTGCACTTGTTGTAGTGTTTGTTTCTAAACTTTTAGAAAATTCTTCAAAGTCTTTGTATTCTCTTTCATTTTCTAAATACTCACTATAAGAAAGAACTTCTATGTTAATATTTGCATTCTCTTCAAAAGCATAAAGTTTAGTTGCTATTTTATCAACAAAATATCTATCATGTGATACAAGCAAAATCGCACCTTCAAAAGAAAGTAAATATTCTTCTAAGATATTTATTGTAGCTATATCTAAATCATTTGTTGGTTCATCTAAGATTAATACATCATATTCTTTAGTAAAAAGCAAGGCAAGAGCAACTCTGTTTTTCTCGCCCCCACTTAACACACTCACACTTTGTTCTAAAAATTCTTTTGGAAATAAAAATTGTTTTAAATACCCATAAACATGCATATTTTTACCACGCACTTGAATATGATCACCACCATTTGGGCAAAAAATTTCTAAAAGTTTTTTATCAGTATTGAGTAAGCTTCTACTTTGATCAAAATAGCCTATTTTAACTTCACCTCTTTTAATTTCCCCGCTATCAAGCGGAATTTGATCAAGTAAAATTTTTAAAAAAGTAGATTTACCACAGCCATTTTTACCTACTATGGCTATGCGTTCACCTTGTAAAATTCGTGCATTAAAGTCTTTAAAAAGTGTCTTGTCTGCTATGGATTTTGAGATATTTTTAAGTTCAAAAAGCATTTTTTTGCGGTTTTGACTTTGGGTTTGATTGAAATTTTTACTCGCTCTTTTAATCTCAAGTTGTAAACGTTTGATAGCTCCTGGATTTTTCTTAGCTTCTTCACGCATTTTAAAAATGCGTTCTTTACGTCCTTCGTTGCGTTTAAGTCTAGCTTTAACTCCTCTTCTTAGCCATTCTTCTTCGCTTTTTAATTGCTTAAGTAAGGTTTCATGACTTTTAGCTAAGGAGGCTAAAATAGCTGCTTTTTTTTCTAGATATTGCGTATACCCACCCTCAAAAATGCTTAATTTTCCTGCTTCTATTTCTACGCATTTTTGTGCTATCGCATCGATAAAATACCTATCATGGGAGATGAAAATAACACACATCTTAGAAGCTTTTAATCTTTCTTCTAAAAAGCTACTCATATATACATCTAGGTGGTTGGTTGGCTCATCAAGCAATAATATATCAGGATTTTTCAGCAAAAGCGTGCAAAGCCCTACGCGTCTTATTTCGCCTCCACTTAAAGAGCAAAGTGCTCTGTCTTTATACTCTAATAGTTTAAACTCTTCTAGTATTCTTTGTATTTTTTGGTCTAAATTCCATGCATCTTTTGAATCTATAAATAAACTTAGTTCATCTACTTTTTTTAAATAATCTTTGTTTTCTGGATCAAGAGCTAGTTTTTCGTTATAGTTTTCAAATTCTTTTAAGGCTTGATAAATTTCTTCAAGTTCTTTTTTGATGGCTTCGCTCACACTTAAGGTGCTTTCAAAGCTTACTTGTTGGCTTAGCATGCCTATGCTAGCATTATTTTGTTTAATCACTCTACCGCTATCTAGTTTTAAAGTTCCCATAAGGGCTTTTAGAAAGCTTGATTTTCCTTCGCCATTTTTGCCTATAATGGCGATTTTTTCTCCTAAATTTGCACTAAAATTTGCATTTTCTAAAACTATTTTTGTATTAAATTTCTTATTTGCGTCAATTAAATCTATTAAAGCCAAATTTCTTTCCCAAATGTTTTTTTGCGATTTTACTTTAAAAAGTATTAATTTTGCTTAAATAAAATTACGCTATGAGAGTGTTTGTTTTTTTTACTTTATTAGTTTTATTTTTTGCTTTGGCAAATTGGTATATTTATAAAAGATTTTTAAGTAAGGTTGATTTTTTAAAACCTTATAAAAAGCTTGTGTTAGCTTTTGTTTTAATAGTTTTTGCATGTGAATTAATCTTTTTTGTAAATATGCGCGGGGATTTTTTACATGAAAAGCTTTATTATATTTTAGCGATTTTTCCTACTATTACCTGTTTTTTCTTGCTTTTTGGAGTGGTTTTTGAAATTGGTTCTTGGATTTTCTTTAATGAAAATAAAAAAGAGCAAATTTTTAGCCTTCAAAGAAGAAAGTTTTTAAAATTAATTTTTGATTCTTGGCTTATTATACTTAGCGTTAGTATGGTGTTTAAAGGTTTTGTAAATGCTATTAGTACACCTAAGGTTAATGAGGTAGATATTAAAATTAAAAATTTAAAAGAAGATTTAAACATAGCTTTGCTTTCTGATGTGCATTTGGGGAAAAATTTAGGTGAAGATTTTTTAAAAACCTTAATCGATGAGGTTAATGCTTTAAATGCTGATATAATTATCATAGCTGGGGATTTAATCGATGCAGATATAGCTAGTATGTCTTATATTAATTTATTAGAAAATTTTAAATCAAAATATGGTACTTATTTTGTTTATGGAAATCATGAGTATTATAATGATATAAATGCAATAAGCAAAAAGCTTAAAACGCTTAAAAATTTCAAAGTTTTAGAAGATGAAAGTATTGATTTTGGGGATTTTACTTTAAGTGGGACTTTGGATTTGGCTGCTAAGCGTTTGGGATTTAAAGAAAGCAATATAGAAAAAATCAAAACTCAAATCAATCAAGAAAAAGTTAATATTTTAATCACTCATCAACCAAAGTATGTAAAAACTTATGATGTAAATGGGTTTGATTTGATTTTATCAGGACATACACATGCAGGACAAATTTTCCCTTTTTCTTTGCTAGTATATTTAGAGCAAGGCTTTGTGTATGGGCTTTATAAATTAAGTAAAGATAGTTTGCTTTATGTAAGTAGTGGAGCTGGATTTTGGGGGCCTGCTGTGAGATTTTTGGCTCCTAGTGAGATAGCTTTGATTAGATTAAAAGGAGAATAAGTGGGATTTAGCAATAGTGCTTCAAAAATGTTTGGAATCATAGCAAAATATAAATTTCCAAAAATCATACAAAAAAATATTAATAAAGCTTATGTAAATGCTTTTAATATCAATATGAGTGAATTTAAGTCTTTAGAAGAATATGAGAGCTTAAATGCTTTATTTACAAGAACTTTATTAAATGAGCGAGAATTAGAAGATGGCTTTGTAAGTCCAAGTGATGGTAAAATTTTAGAACTTGGAAGTAGTTTTCAAAATGATTTAAAAGAAAATTTAGCTTTTAGCATTAAAGGTTCAAGTTATAGTATAGAAGAGCTTTTAAAAAACTCAGCCAGTAAAGAAGAATTAGAAAATGGCATAGATTATGCAAATATTTATTTATCTCCAAAAGATTATCATCATTATCACGCACCTTGTAATATGCAAATTTTAAGTGCTACTTATATGAGTGGGGCTTTATTTAGTGTGAGTGAGGCAAAGTTAGCTAAGATTATAAATCTTTATACTAAAAATGAAAGAGTAGTTTTAAAGTGCTTAGTGGAAGGAAAATTTATACTTTGGATGGTATTTGTGGGTGCGCTAAATGTTGGTAAAATGCACTTTAGCTTTGATACTAGTATACAAACTAACGCTGCAAATTTTGATTTTACTCATACTTATGAAGATCTTTTTGTAAAAAAAGGCCAAAGACTTGGAAATTTTGAGCTAGGTTCAACGATAGTTTTAATCGCCCAAAAAGGGTTTTTAAAATTTAGCAAAAATGCTTACGAGCAAGTTGAATTTTCTAAGAAGATTGCGGACTTTGCTTAGTCTCATCTTCATTAGCAACTTTATATAAAAATGCAAAAATTTCAGCCACTGCTTTATACATATTAGGTGGGATTTCATCGCCTAAGTCAAGTTTGCTAAGCACTTCTACTAAGTCTTTGTCTTCTTTTATGGGTATGCCATTTTCTTTAGCTAAAGAGATGATTTTAGCAGCGTTTTCACCTTTGGCATTAGCTAGGATTTTTGGTGCATTTTGATCTTCTTTGTTATAGCCTAGCGCAACGGCTTTTTTTGTTTTTTTAGCCATTTTTAAGCCCTTGTATCAAAACCCATATTGAAATCATTGTATTCTTCTTGATTGTGAAATTTACTTTTAACTATATCGCTGATGAAAAAATTAGAGCTTAGAAGTCCTACTTTAACTAAGGCTTTTTTTAACTCATGTGCTCTTTCGTAAAGTTTTTTTCTAAAATTAGCATTTTCTATCATCATATTTATATCAATGTATTTATCATTGCTTAGTGATAAAAATACATTAATTTTTCCTAATTTTTCAAATTCAAGATTAATTTGTGCATAAAATTTATCTTTTTTACCACGTTTAAAAACTACATTAGATTTTTCTAAATCATCCCAAAAGAAAGGTAAAAAAGTATGAATGCTATTATTAGCTAAAGATAAAAGCTGATTAAACTCAAGCTGAGCTATAAGACGATTTGCTTGATTTAGTATGCTTTCATTGTCTAAATTTTTGGCTAGATTAGAAACTTGTAAAAGAGTGGATTTGATGTCTTTTTGTAATTCTGAAGAAATTTCTGCAGTATCTTTTGGAGTAATTTTTCCAAGATCTTTTATAGAAAGTTCTAATTTTTTTTCTATGTTTTTTATATCATCTAAAGAATTTTTTGCCTCATAATTTTTAGGATCTAAAGCTTTTAAAACCTCATTGAGTTTTCTTCCTATTAAGCCTAGTTCTTTGTTTAGATTATTTAAAAGCTCTTCTTGTAAATTTTGACTAAAATTAAGATTTTTACTTACATTTTGTTTGAAAATATCTTCTAGTAAAATTTTGCCCGAAGTGCTTTTAAATATATCTTCTAATTTAGTATTATTTGTTTGTAAATTTTGACTTTTACTATCATTTTTGCTTGGTTCTTCAGCATTTTTTTGTAGTGTTTTTGGTTCTTCTTTAGGATTTTCTTTAATATCTTTACCTTGTGGTATTTTTTCTTCTTTTGTGTTTTGAATTTCTTTATCTTTTGCTATGCTTTCTTGTTTTTGCTGAGTTTCTTTTTTATCTTCTGTGTTTTTTTGCGGAGTTTTTATTTCCTCTTTTAACTCTTCTTTGATGTCTTTAGTGTGTGGAGTTTTATTTAAATTTTCTTGTGTTGTTTCAGTTTTGTTTTTGTGATTTTTTATGTCTTTTAAAAGTATTATAAGATCTTTAATGTTTTGACTAAGTTCTTTTAGTATATGCGTATTTTGAATTTTTATATTTTCAGGTTTAGCTAGTTCTTTATTGATAAGTGTTAAATTTTTATTAAGATTTTTAATGAAATTATTAGCAATATTTTGTAGCTTTTCTTGACTAATGGAGTTTGGGTTTTTATTGATATAGTTTTTAAAATTTTCTATTTTATCAAATAGTTTAAAAAGTGTCTTGTAGTTTGTATTTTCTAAAGAAATTTTATTTTCTTTTTTATGATTTTGTAAGATGTGAATAAGTTCTTTTAGCGTACTTGTGGTGTCAAGATTTTTAAGATCTAAATTACTTATATCGCGTTTTAGATTTTCGCTAGTAGCCCCTTTTATGGTATTTAAAAGATTAAAAAAGCTTTGTGGTAAATTTTGTTCTTTTAAAGAATGATTGAGTTTTGCTTCTAAAAATACACCTGAATTTTTTACCAAAGATGAAAGATTTTTATTGTTGATATCTTTAGCGGGTTTAACTAGATCTTCTAAAACTTTAAGTAGTTTTTCAAATTCAGGATTTTTAGAAAGCTCTGCTTGAAGTTTTTTAACTTCATTAGCAAAATTAGGTGCAAAATTTAAATCTTTATGATTTTTTAATACTGCTAAATCAGGATCTTTGTTGGTTTTGATTTGATCTAAAAGTTTATTTAATAATTCTTGTAATTTTTGATCGATTTTGCTTACATAATCTTTATGTAATTTGACTTCAGGATCATTTTTAGAAAATAAAGGATTTTTTAAAGCATCATTAAGTGAGGTTTTTTTGTCTGATTTCTCGCTTTTGTTGTCTTTGCTTGTTTCGTTTTTTGCAAATTGATTTTGATTGTTAGAAATATTAGTTATCATCTAGCATTACCATATTACCTGGTTTTCTTTTAAATTTGGTTAGATTTTTAAATTTTGGTTTATCTATAGCAAAGGCAATTAAAACAGTTAATAAAACGATGTAAAAATACATAAAACCATTGCCTTCAAAATAATACATCAAAGTTCCAAGCACAGCAGGCGCAAATAAAGCACCAAAAGAATAAGTAAAAAGAACGGCTCTACCTAGCTCAACTCTTTTGCTAGAATCATCAAGCATATCATTTGCTCTAGCTAAAGAAAGAGCATATAAACAACACATTCCCATACCCAGTAAAAAGCCAAAAAAGTATTTTAAATAAATATTATAGCTTAATAATAAAATACAAAGCATAGCACTTAAAGCCGTAAAAGCACATAAAATAATAGCAAATTTACGACTAATTTTATCAGAAAGGGTTCCGATGAAAAGTTGAGATATAAATCCTCCTAACATGGTGCAAAATATAAAAATCGAAGCTTCTTTTGCGCCAAATCCTTGTATAAGTATAAATAAAGAAGCCATAGAGAAAAATCCATTTAAAAGCATACCTGCTATAAAGCTTGTCACTAAAGCTAAAGGCACTATATCAAAAACTTTAGGGATGGAAATTTTGGTTTTTTGTGGTAAAACCGGCTCTTTAATACGGATTAAAAATAAAGGAATAGAGGCAAACATAATAAAACTAGCGCTTAAAATAAATACTGTATTGCTTGGGAAGTCAAATGACATAAGTAAAATTCCAAAGCCTGATGATGAGTAAAATACCACTTCATAAAAGGCTATTACTCTTGAGCGAATAGCATTTTTTGCTTTTTCATTAAGCCATGATTCTATGACCATTAAAAGTGCATAATAGCAAAAACCAAGCAAAAATCTCAAAACCATCCAAAAATAAAGATTAGAGTTTAAACTATGAAGCATAGTAGCTATACCAAAAATGATGGCAAAAATTCCAAAAGATCTTATATGTCCTACTTTAGAGACTATCCTATGAGCACTAATAGTGCTTACCATAGCACCAAGAAAATAACAACTTCCTATTATCCCTATATAAAAATTACTAACATCGTTATGTTTTAAAATAATTGCTATAGAATTTACCGTTAAAGCACTTCCTATAAAAACAAAAATCATACCAAAAAACAATGCAGTTAATGATCTAATCGTTCTTTTTGAGCTCAACATTTTCTTATTAAAAAATTATATATTAATACCGCTATGGGTGTGACAAACATTGCACAAAACAAGGCAAAAATACTCATTAAACCTTGAAACTCTAAAAATAAAAATCCTGTTATTAAAAACACATAAGCAAAAATTTTAAATAAAGAAAAAAAAGCCAATGCGTTTTTAAAAATACTTTTAAATTTTGGTTTTAAATCGTCATCTATATGGATAAATTTTATAATTTTTGGCAAAGAATATTGTTTTTTAGTAAAAATTTGCAAAGGCCTTTGTGTAAAATCATAATTTCTAGCTGCTTTAAAAATAAAATTTTTATAATTTAAAAAAGATACCAGAATGATTAAATTTTGAGCTAAAAAGCCAAATTCAAAGCTTATAAAGGTTTTAAAGCTTAACTCTTTATAGAAAAAAACTCCTGCTAAGAAAAGTAAATTTAATCCTAGCAAGAGTTTTAGTAAAATTTTAGGCTTTAGGATCATTTTTTAAATCTTTATAGCGATTTTCTTCTTTAAATTCCTCATAGCTTTTTACTTGTGCTTTGTAAGCTTTATAAACGTTTAAAATCGCTGCAGCTACTCCTATAAACACTCCTACCCAAAAAAGCCAAGCTATACCGGTTAAGTTTTTTAAAAAATAGCCTATACCAACTCCGATTAAAACAGCTACAACCATGGATATGCCAAGGCTTAATCCATCTGCAGCTTCTATACCTTTGCGAATGATTTTTTGTCTTTTATTCATAGGGCTTTAAAACTTTCTTGTGCTGCTTGTATAGTTTTATCAATGATTTTTTTATCCATACATTCACATATAAAACCTGTTTCAAATTGAGATGGTGCCAAATACACTCCTTTGCTTAGCATTTGTGCATGAAATTTAGCAAATAATTTAGTATCTGATTTTAAAGCATCTTGATAATTATTAACAGGGTTTTCACAAAAGAAAAATCCAAACATAGAACCAACGCAATTAACTTGCAAAGGAATTTTACAATCATTTGCAGCCTCTTTAAAGCCTTGAGTAAGTCTTTTACCTAGTTTTTCTAATTTTTCATATAAACCTTCATAATTTCTTGCTTTTTTTAAGCTTGCATAACCTGCAGCCATAGCAAGAGGATTACCGCTTAGTGTTCCTGCTTGATATACTCCGCCCAAAGGACTTAGTAAATCCATAATCTCAGCTCTTGCAGCAAAAGCAGCCGCAGGCATACCTCCGCCTATAACCTTACCAAAAGTTACTATATCGGCTTTTATATTATTAATTCCAAAAGAGCCTAGATATGAAGCTCTAAAGCCACTCATAACTTCATCAAAAATCAAAAGAATTTGATGCTCATCACATAGTTTTCTTAATTCTTGTAAAAATTCTATTTTAGCAGGTACTAAACCCATGTTTCCTGCAATTGGCTCTATAATGATACAAGCTATATTATCATCATTATTGATTAAGTTTTTAACACTTTCAATGTCATTATAAATAGCTACTAGAGTATTTTTAGCCACATCGGTTAAAACTCCTAGTGAGCTTGGGGTGTTAAAAGTAGCCGCACCACTTCCAGCACTTACTAATAAAGAATCAGAATGCCCATGATAACATCCTTCAAATTTGATGATTTTATCTTTTTTGCTAAATCCTCTTGCAAGACGAATAGCACTCATAGTAGCTTCTGTGCCACTGCTTACAAAGCGTATTTTGTCTAAATGCGGCCAATCTTTTAGGATAAATTTAGCTAATTTGGTTTCAGCTAGGGTTGGTGCGCCAAAGCTTGAACCATGTTCTAATGCTTTTTTACAAGCTTTTTCAATATCCTCATTACAATGTCCAAAAAGTAAAGGTCCCCAGCTTTGTACATAATCTATATAAGTATTATCTTCTATATCGCTAATATAAGCACCTTTTCCTTGCTTGATAAATAAAGGATTGCTACCTACACTTGCAAAAGCACGCACAGGAGAATCAACCCCGCCCGCTATATATTCACAAGCTTCTTCAAAGGCTTTTTTATTATTTTTCATTTTTTACTCCTTTTGTTGTTAGTAATATAATCATAAAGCGATTTCATCTCATCTTCTGTTAATGAGTAAGTTGGCATAATGCTTTTTGCCTCTTGAGGTTGGCTTAGAATTTCTCTAAAACGTGTATAAGGAGTGTTTTTAATACTTGGCACTATAAAAGGTGTTTTTTCTCCATTTTTAGTATAATATCCTAGTATTTGTTGTCCTCCATCACCATGACATTTAGCACAACTTATGCCTCTTGGATTTTTGTAAAGGGATTCTTGGTATTCTTTAGGTGAGATAAAATCTTCAGCCCAAACACCATAAACTATAAAAAACAAAAATAAAATAATTTTCATTTATCACCTTTAACAAAAAAGAAGTTTTATTATGATACAATTTTTTAAGTTAAAGAAAGCTATAAATTTAAGGAAAGAAATGACACTTTTAGATGGTAAAAAGCTAAGTGATGAGATAAAAAATAATCTAAAACAAGAAGTATTAGAACTTAAAACCCAAAGTATAGAGCCTTGTTTGGCCGTGATTTTAGTAGGTGAAGATCCTGCTAGTGCTACTTATGTGGGTTCTAAAGCAAAGGCTTGCGAGCAATGTGGGATTAAGTCTTTGGTTTATAGACTTGATGTAAATACAACTCAAAATGAACTTTTGGCTTTGATTAATACCTTAAATCATGATGATAGTGTTGATGGAATTTTAGTTCAGCTTCCATTACCAGCACATATTAATAAAGACATAATCTTAGAAAGTATTAATTTTAATAAAGATGTAGATGGCTTTCATCCTTTTAATGTCGGGAATTTAAATTTAAATTTAAAAGGTGGTTTTTTGCCATGTACGCCTTTGGGTGTTATGAAAATTTTAGAGCATTATGATATAAAATTAGAGGGCGCTGATGTAGTTGTAATAGGAGCTTCTAATATAGTAGGTCGTCCTATGGCTACGCTTTTATTAAATGCTAATGCTAGTGTAAGTATTTGTCATATTTATACAAAAGATTTAAAAGCTTATACAAAAAATGCTGATATTATCATCGTAGCAGCAGGTTGTCCAAATCTTTTAAAAGAAGATATGGTCAAAGAGGGTGTGATAGTAGTTGATGTAGGGATTAATAGAGTTGATGGAAAAATAGTAGGTGATGTTGATTTTGAAAATGTAAGTAAAAAAGCTAGTTATATTACTCCTGTGCCAGGCGGGGTAGGGCCTATGACTATAGCAATGCTTTTAGAAAATACTATAAAATCGGCTAAAAATAGGATTAAAAAATGAATTTTTTGAAAAAAATCTATAAATTCACGCAATCTTGGACAGGGACTTTAATAGTTGTTTTATTGATTATATTTTTCTTTATACAAGCTTTTACCATACCAAGTGGTTCTATGAAAAATACTTTATTAGTAGGGGATTTTTTATTTGTAAAAAAATTCTCTTATGGTATTCCAACTCCGCATATTCCTTGGATAGAAGTGCCTGTTTTACCTGATTTTAATAAAAATGGACATTTAGTAAGTGCTGAAGGTCCTAAAAGAGGAGATATTGTAGTATTTAGATATCCACATGAGCCAAAAATCCATTATGTAAAAAGATGTGTGGCTAAGGGTGGAGATGAGGTTGTTTTTGCAAATAAAACCTTATATGTGCGTATGGTTGAGGGTGATGAGTATATGAAAGATTATTATCCTAATAAAACAAAAATCATAGGTGGAAGACTTTTTGTAAAAGAACCTTTTGTAGAAAAAGGAATACATTATGATTCTAGAGTAGATATAGAAAGCGTGTTTTTTCGCTATTTAAATTTAGGTCAATTTGCTATGAAGCCTGCTTCTTTTGATGAATTAGGTGCTAATAATATTTATGGTTTTAATGCTTATTATTATAAAGTACCTGAAAATGAGTATTTTATGATGGGAGATAACCGTGATCATTCTAGTGATAGTAGATTTTGGGGAAGTGTAGATTATAAATATATAGTTGGTCAACCTTGGTTTATTTATTTTTCATGGGATGAAAATAAAAAAGTTAGATGGGAAAGAGTAGGGCGTTTGGTTGAAACTATAGAAAAAGATGAGCGTTTTATTCATCATAATGAAAGCGATATAGAAGCTTTAGAATAATTACCCAAAGAAACAATATAAAATTTTTATGTGTAGAAAATGTATAGTTTCTACACAAATTTATAAAAATATACACTCTTAATTTTATTCGTAGATTTTTTTAAGCTCCAAGTTGTAACAATTAACACAAATAAAAATCAAAGCAAAAAATAAAGGATAAAAAATGCTAAGTCAAAGATCTCAAAATCTAGGAGAATCCTTAACTTTAGTAATGACTGATATAGCCAAAACTTTAAAAGCAAATGGTGAAAAAGTTATTAGTTTTTCAGCAGGTGAGCCTGATTTTGATACTCCAGAAATCATTAAAAAAGCAGCAATTGAAGCTATTGAAAAAGGTTGTGGGGCTTATACGCCAGTTGTTGGCATAAAAGAAGTTATAGAAGCTATACAATATAAATTTAAAAATGATAATAATTTAGAATACAAAGCAAGCGAAATCATTACCAATGTTGGTGCTAAGCATTCTTTATTTATGGCGATTGAGTGTTTAGTTGAAGAAGGTGATGAGGTTATCATACCAAGTCCTTATTGGGTGAGTTATCCTGAAATGGTAAAATTTGCAGGCGCAACTCCTGTGTTTATAGAAGGTGAGGCAAAAAATGGATTTAAAATCACCCCTGAGCAATTAAAACAAGCTATTACTTCAAAAACTAAGGTTTTGATGTTTAATTCTCCATCAAATCCTACAGGAGCTATATATTCTAAAGAAGAAATTACTGCTTTGGCTAAGGTTTTAGAAGGAACTAAAATAGTAGTTTTAAGTGATGAAATTTATGAAAAATTAGTTTATGATGGAGAATTTTGTGCTTTTGCACAAGTGAGCGAAGATGCTTTAAATAGAACTGTAAGTATTAATGGTCTTAGTAAATGTGGTGCTATGCCAGGATGGCGTTTTGGTTATATGGCAAGCAAAATGAGTGAGTTTAACAATGCTGTTAAAAAATTACAAGGACAAAGTACTTCAAATATTTGTTCAATCATTCAACACGCAGCTTTACCAGCCTTACTTGGAAAAGCAGATAGCGATATTGAAATGATGAGGCAAGCCTTTTTAAAGCGTAGAGAGTTAGCGTGTGAAATTTTAGCTAAAAGCGATAAGTTAAAATTAGAACAAATTCCACAAGGAGCTTTTTATTTATTTATATCTTGCAAAGAAGTTGATAGTGATTCTATGAGATTTTGTAAAAGATTATTAGAAGAGCAAAAAGTAGCTTTAGTACCAGGCATAGGTTTTGGCATGGAAGGGTATTTTAGACTTTCTTATGCAACTAATGAAAAAGATATTATTGAAGGTTGTGAAAAAATCGTTGAATTTGTAAAAAACTACTAATTTCTTAAGCCTGTTAAAACAGGCTTTTTCAAAAAAATTTATAAGCAAGTCTTTGGTATGATTATGCAAAAAATATAGGAAAATCAATGGAATTTGAAGTTCAATATAAAAGTGCAAATGCTAGAGCTTGTCGTATAAAAACTACACATAGTGAAATTTTAACTCCTATTTTTATGCCAGTTGGGACTTTAGCTGCGATTAAAAGTCTAGATGCTGTTGATATGAGTGAAATTTTAAATGCAAAAATCATTTTAGCAAATACTTATCATTTGTATTTAAGACCAGGATCTAAGGTGATTAAACAAATGGGTGGCTTGCATGGTTTTAGTAAATTTAATGGCTCTTTTTTAACAGATAGTGGAGGCTTTCAAGCTTTTTCTTTAAGTAAAAATTCAAAACCTGATGAAAAAGGAATTCAATTTAAAAGTCATATTGATGGAAGTTTGCATTATTTTACCCCGCAAAGTGTTTTAGATGCACAGTATGATTTTAATTCAGATATTATGATGATTTTAGATGATTTAGTGGCTTTGCCTGCAAGTAAAGAAAGGATAGAACTTTCTTTAAAACGCACTATAAAATGGGCAAAAGAGGCTATTGGTTATCATAAATTAAAGCAAAGTCAGGGTGTAGGAATAGGGCAAAATATCTTTGGTATTATCCAAGGTGGAACGGATTTTGAAGCTAGAAAAATTTGTTCTCAAGCACTTTGTGAGATGGACTTTGATGGTTTGGCTATAGGCGGATTAAGCGTAGGAGAAGAAAATGAGGCTATGTATGATACGGTTGAGGCTATGATGCCTTATGTAGATAACAATCGTCCTAGGTATTTAATGGGGGTTGGCACACCTGAAGATTTGGTAGAAAATGTAGCAAGAGGTGTGGATATGTTTGATTGTGTGATGCCAACAAGAAATGCAAGAAATGGAACTTTGTTTACTAGCTTTGGAAAATTTAATATTAAAAAAGCAGAATTTATCACCGATTATGCCCCTATAGATAATAAATGTTCTTGTTATACATGCAAAAACTTTTCAAGGGCTTATTTAAATCATTTATTTAAAGCTAAAGAATTAACCTTTTTTAGACTTGCAAGTATTCATAATTTGCATTATTATTTAAATTTGGTAAAGCAAATGCGTGAAGCTATTATTAAAGACGAATTTGAAAATTTTAGAAAAGAATTTTATAGGCAAAGAATGTAAATAAAGTGGTACGCCCAAGAGGATTCGAACCTCTGACCTTTTGAACCGCAATCAAATGCTCTATCCAGCTGAGCTATGGGCGCAAAATAAAAGAGTAATTTTATCAAAAAATTCTTAAAATTAGCAAAAACAAGTAATTTTATAGAATTTTTATATTTTTATGCTAATCTTCTTTGAATAATATTTTAGCTTAAGGCAAAGTAATGATACATAAGATTTTAATAGCCAATAGAGGTGAGATTGCAGTAAGGGTAATCCGTGCTTGTAGGGATTTGCATATAAAAAGCGTTGCTGTTTATACTGAACCTGATCATGAGTGTTTGCATGTAAAAGTTGCTGATGAAGCATATAGAATAGGAACTGATGCAATAAGAGGGTATTTAGATGGCAAAAGAATAGTTGAAATTGCTAAAGCTTGTGGTGCTGATGCTATACATCCTGGATATGGCTTTTTAAGTGAAAATTATGAATTTGCTAAAGAATGCGAAGAAGCAGGGATTATCTTTATAGGGCCAAAATCAGATGTTATTCGTAAAATGGGGAATAAAAATATAGCAAGATATCTAATGAAAAAAAATGGAATTCCTGTGGTTCCAGGTACTGAAAAATTAAATCATTGCACATTAGAAGAAATCAAACTTCAGGCTTTAAAAATAGGTTATCCGGTGATTTTAAAGGCCAGCGGTGGCGGTGGCGGTAGGGGTATACGCGTAGTGCATAAAGAAGAAGATTTAGAAAAATCTTTTGAAGCTTGTAAAAGAGAAGCATTAAGCTTTTTTAAAAATGATGAAGTTTTTATGGAAAAATATGTTATTAATCCAAGGCATATTGAGTTTCAAATTTTAGCAGATAATTATGGTAATATCATTCATCTTTGTGAAAGAGATTGCTCAATACAAAGAAGGCACCAAAAAATAATTGAAATTGCACCTTGTCCAAGTATCTCAGAAAAACTAAGAAAAACCATAGGGGTTACTGCAGTAGCTGCTGCAAAAGCTGTGGGTTATACCAATGTTGGGACAGTTGAGTTTTTACTTGATGATTATAATAGATTTTATTTTATGGAAATGAATACAAGAATTCAAGTAGAACACCCAATCACAGAAGAAATCACAGGAATTGATCTTATCACAAGACAAATTCGTATAGCAAATGGGGAAATTTTAGATCTTGAGCAAAGCGATATAAAACCAAGAGGTTTTGCAATAGAAGCTAGGATTACAGCAGAAAATGTATGGAAAAATTTCATTCCAAGTCCGGGTAAAATCACAGAATATTTTCCAGCTTTAGGACCGTCTGTAAGAGTGGATAGTCATTTATATAAAGACTATACTGTGCCACCTTATTATGATTCTTTGCTTGCAAAATTAATTGTTAAAGGCTCAAGCTATGATAGTGCGGTTAATAGACTTGAGAGAGCATTGAAAGAATTTGTGATTGATGATATTAGAACAACTGTGCCATTTTTGATTGCAATTACCAAAATAAGAGAATTTAGAAGAGGGTATTTTGATACTTCTTTTATAGAAACACATATGGAAGAGCTTTTAGAAAAAACAGAAGATAGACACCAAGAAAATAAAGAAGAAGTAATTGCTGCTATAGCTGCAGCCTTACAAAAGATAAAAGAAAGTAGGCAATCATGAGTTTTTTAGATGAATTAAAAGATATAAAAAAGGCACTCCAAAAAGAACAAGGTCAAACAAAAAAAGAAAAAGTTAAAGCAAGTAAAAGTGGAGTGAGTATGAAAAATGCTGACTTAGATGCTATACAAAAAGACTTAGCTAAGCAAAATGAAGATAAAAAACAAGAGCAAGAATTTGAAGATATGTTTTTAAAAGAAGAGCGTTTAGCTAATGAATTTATGGAATTTGTAAAAAATAGCGATATAAAAAAGATCTAATGAATAATATTATTGGTTTTTGTACTTTAGAAGAAGAATGTCCTTATCTTGAAAATAGATATTGTAGAAATGAATACAACTATGTCTCTTTTATCACTAAGGCACAAAACCAAGAATTAGTTTCAAGAGGTTGGCGTCGCTTTGGTTCATATTTTTCAAGACCAATATGCAATGATTGTAATGAGTGTCAAAATTTGCGTATTTTGGTAGAAAACTTTCATTTTAGTAAAAGTTATCGTAGGGTTTTGAAAAAAAATACAGTTACTAAAATAATCTTACAAAAACCTTCTTTAAGCGATGAGCATTTATTACTTTATGAAAAATACCATCATTATCAAAAAGATAAAAGAAATTGGAAAATTTATGATTTAAATTTTAGAAAATATTACAATCTTTATGTGGATAATGCAGGTACTTTTGGATACGAGCTTGATTTTTATATAGATAATAAGTTAGTTTGTGTTGATTTGATTGATATTTTAGAAGATGGAATTTCTAGTATTTATTGTTTTTATGATCCTGATTTTTCTCATCTAAGTCTTGGTAAATATTCGCTTTTAACAGAAATCAAGCTTGCGCAATTAAAAAAATTAAAATACATTTATTTAGGATATTTTGTAAAAGGGTGTCAATCTTTATCGTATAAAGCCGATTATAGTCCAAATGAAATTTTAAAACACACTAGTGCTTTAAATGAGCAGGCATTTTTGTGGAGTTAGTTTTATAGAGAGGATTTTATGCAAGTAGTGCAAACTTTAGAATCAGTTAGTGTTAATACTGATGATTTTTTAATGTTTAAATATTTTCAAGATCTTATCCGTAAAAATTTTTCTAAAGTTATAGGTAATAAAAATAAAACTTTATCTTTTTTTGTGGAAAATGAAATTCCTCAAAGAAGATATTTTTTAAAACTTGTTAATCACAAGTATAAAAAAAATACCGGAAATCAAATCGATAATCTTGCCTTTGCGCACTATAAAACCTTTAAGTTAAACCTTGCTCAAGCAAATACTTTAAAGCCTGTAATCTTCGCCAAAATAGGTTTTGCGCAAAAAAATATTTTAATCACACTAAGTTCGAATGAAAAATTATTTGCTGTATATTTAGAGCAGTATTTTAAAGACCATAAAAGCGTGTATGATGAAAAAAATTGTATTTTTTCAGTAGAATACAAAGATGATAACACTTTAAATCTTTTAGAAATTTTAGCAAGTGTAAATGAGCATTTAAAATATTGTGTTGATTTTACGATTAATGAAACTCAGCTCTTAGAATTTAGAAATAAAATGAAAAATAAAGCTAGTACTAATTGGAAATTTAATGCACTAGCAAAGCTTTTTGAAAATTATTTTCAAACACTAGGGTGTAATTCTAGTGATGATTTTGCTACTATTAGACAAAATTATCTTAATTTAGTTAAAATTTATCATCCTGATCGCCATCAAGGTAAAAGTAAGATCGAGCAAGCTTATTGCCGTGAAGAATTTGAGAAAATTCAGCTTGCTTATGAGAGTTTAAAATCTTTATATAAAAATAATACTTGATGCTAAAATAACATCATTTTAAGTTGCAATTTATTAAAATTAACTTTTTTATAAAAATTTAGGGAATAATATTGGTTGCTGATAGAAAGTTATTTTTTTTAAGTTGCATTCTTATAACTATAGGAATACTTTTTTCATATTCTTTAAGTGCTTTTACTGTTCTTTATTTAGAATATAATGAATTTCACTTTTTTATCAGACAGCTTTTTTTTGGGCTTAGTGGTATAGCTATTATTTATTTTGTTTCAAGATTAAATCCTGATAGTAAAATGGCGCATTATTTAATGATAGGTGTTTTACTCATCTCCTTTTTATTTATACTTATTTTACCTTTTTTGCCCACCTTTCTTGCTACTGCAGCAGGTGGTGCTAAAAGGTGGATTAGGCTCGGCCCTTTATCTATCTCTCCGGTTGAATTTTTTAAAATAGGTTTGATTTATTTCCTTGCTTGGTCTTATACAAGAAGGATTGATGATAGTAAAAAAGCAATCAAGCATGAAGTTTTAATCTTAATTCCTTATTTTATTTTAGCTGCTTTTGTTATTGGTTATATTTATATGACACAAAATGATTTAGGGCAAAGTGTTATTTCTTTTTTCTTGGTTTTTGCTTTAGCTTTTTTTGCAGGAGCTAGCAAAAGACTTTTTGCGTTTGGTGTGGTTATTGTTGGAATGATTGGTGTTTTGGTGATTTTAAGTAATCAAAGAAGAATTCAGCGTATTTCTGCTTGGTGGGGAAATATCCAAGATGCATTTTTGCCTTTCTTTCCTGATTGGTTAGCAAACGCTTTAAGGGTAAGTCATAATTCAGAGCCTTATCAAATTTCGCATAGTTTAAATGCTATAGCACATGGTGGATTTTTTGGAGAGGGTTTAGGGCTTGGAACTTTTAAACTGGGATTTTTAAGTGAAGTGCATACAGACTTTGTTTTATCAGGGATTACTGAAGAAATAGGGCTATTAGGATTAGGCATTATATGTTTTATTTATTTGATGGTGATACTTAGAATTTTTAGAATAGCAGGGCGTTGTGAAAATAAGGTTCATTTTTTGTTTTGTTCAGGTGTAGCTTTACTTTTATTATTTTCATTTTTTATGAATGCATTTGGAATTATTTCTTTAACCCCGTTAAAAGGAGTTGCCGTACCGCTTTTAAGTTATGGTGGTAGTTCGATGTGGTCTATTTGTCTTGGAATAGGTTATGTTTTAATGATTAGTAAGAAAGTAAAAATTTAAATACATTAATTAAAATATATAAAAATTAACTTAAATAAAAAATATTTTATAACAACTCTTTACAAAAAACTTTTTTCTGCTATAATTATGCTCACATTTATTATAAAGGAGGCGGTTATGAAGAAATACAGGCGTTTAAACACATTATAATCATTTATCAATTTTATTTTAATTTTAACAAAGGAAAAAAATGAAAAAAATATTATATGTTGTTTTAGCGTTATTTGGTATATTAGCTTTAGGTGCTTGCTCAAGCGATAATAGTCAAGCTAGTGCTTCTGGTGAAAAGGTTTATAAAGTAGGTATAGCTGCAAATTATCCTCCTTTTGATTTTATTAAAGATGCAAAAATTACCGGCTTTGATGTTGATTTATTAGAAGAGATAGCAAAAAGAGAAAATTTAAAACTTGAATGGGTAAATATGAGTTTTGATGGTTTAATCCCTGCTTTAAAAGCTGGAAAGATTGATATGATAGCTTCTGCTATGAGCTCAACACCACAAAGATTAACAAGTATGGATTTTAGTGATACTTATTTTAATACTAAAAATTTATATTTAAAACTAAAAACAGACTCTAGCATTAGTGATAAGCAAAGTTTAGAAGGTAAAAAAATAGGTGTTCAACTTGGAACTATTCAAGAAAGTGCTGCTAAGGCTATTCCAAATGCTCAGGTAGTTGCAAGTGAAGAAATGTTAGCAGCAATTTTAGCTTTAAAAGCTGGTAAAGTAGATGCAGTTTTAACAGATAAAGATATCGGCAAAGGTTATTTAAAAACCAATGAAGAATTAGAAGCATTTTTAGAAGAAAATGATGGAAGTTCAGGTTTTTGTGTAGCTTTTGATAAAGGAAAACAAACTGAGCTTGTCCAAAAAATCAATGCAGGTTTAGAAAAAGTTAAAGTTGATGGTACTTACCAAAAAATTGTAGAAAAATACGATTTGCAATAATTAACTTAAAGCCTTGATACTTGCTTTCAAGGCTTTAAAAAAATACTCTATATCTTCTTTTGTATGTGTATAATGAAAACCTACCCTTAGCCAGCCTGGTTTAGATTTTAATTCTTGATTGTCTTTTAGATTGAGTAAATCATGTCCATAAGGTCCTGCGCAAGCACAACCTGCTCTTGTTTCTATCTTATAGGTTTTGCTTAATTTATAAGCTAAATCAAAAGGAGAAATTCCTTCTATATTAAAAGCAAAAATAGGTAATCTATGAGTGATATTTTTTGCATATAAGATCATTTTTGGAAAATTTGCACATTGCTTGAAAAAATATTTACAAAGTTCTTTTTCTTTTTTTTCTATATTTTTTAAACCTATTTCATTGCGTACTTTAAAAGCTAAACTTGCTCTAATTAGTTGAATAATGCCAGGTGTACCACCTTCTTCTAAATTTTCAACTTCGCACAAGTATTGCTGAGAGGTTCTTGAAACATAGCCTACGGTTCCACCTGCAGCAAAGCTAGGAGTATTACCACATAGACTTTTTTTAATAGCAAGCAAACCACAAGATCCTACACCTCCAAGTAGCTTATGAGAGCTAATAAACACTGCATCATAAAATTTAGAATCTAAATTAGCATAAGGAGCTAAAGTAGAAATATCAAAAGCAACTACGCCATTATATTGTTTGATTAGAGTGTAGATTTTTTTATAATCACTTAAAATTCCAGTAACATTAGAAGCTGCGTTAAAGCTTGCTATGATTTGTCTATTTTTAGATTTTTTTAATAATTTTTCTAAAAAAGCATAATCTAGCTCGCCATTTTTATCTAAGGGTATGCGAACACATTCACATAAAGCTTCTCTAAATGAAAGTTCATTAGAATGGTGTTCATAAGGTCCTACTATAACTAAAGGCAAAGTGTTTTTATCTGTATTTTTAAAATATTTTTCTTTAATAAGCGGGGGTATGTACAGACCTAAAAGTTCTTGAAATTTTTTAATAGCAGCTGAAGATCCACTCCCGCAAGCTATAAGAGCAAAGCTATCATCTAATTCAAGGTATTTTTTTAAATTTATTCTTGCATTTTCATAATGTTGCTGTGTAATGAAAGAATTTAAAGAGCTATCTGAGTGTGTATTTGCATAGGTAATAAGAATTTTTTTAATTTCCTTTTCTATGCTTTTTAGAGCTAAAGCGCTAGCTGTAAAGTCAAAATAATATATTCCTTTTTTTAAAATAATATCTTTTTTTAATGTTTCAATATTCAAAAAATTCCCCTAAAAATTTGTTAAAATTATAACATACAAAATATTTAAAATAAGGATATGACTATAAAATTTAGTGAATTTTCAAAGTATTGTGATTCTTTAGAACTTAAAAGTATTTTTGATTTTTATAGTGTTTTTGATGAATTTGAATTTGATTTGAAATTAAATTTATATGATAATATTTTAAATGTTTTTATTTTAAATGCTTTTGATATTTTAGCTGATTTAAATTTAGATGAAAAT
>NZ_JAKMRZ010000011.1:0-70426 GCF_025772385.1 Campylobacter sp. FU_520
TGTTTTAAGTGTGGAAAGGGTTTAAACAAATATTTGTTTAAACACCAGCTAAAGCTAAAAGATCGCTTACTTTTTCACATTTTTTAAGATCATCACCGCTAATTTGCTTGCCAAGTGAGTTTTTAAATAATACCATGATAGATACAAAAGCCAAGCTATCCCATTCATCAATATCATCTAAAATCATATCTTCTTTTAGTGTTTCATCCATATGCATAGCTTCGCTAATAGCTTCTAGTAATTCTTCTTTAGTCATTTTTTTCTCCTTTATAAATTGAAATTGTATCGGTTTTAAAGTTTTTATCAAAATTTATATAAGCACTCCCCCAGGCATATCCAGCACCAAAAGCACTTAAAATGGCACTAAAATCATTTTTTTGTATTTCACAAAGTAAAGCAGGTAAAGAGCAAGCGCTCAAATTAGCATATTTTGACATCAAAAAATTTGGTGCCTTAGAGCTATGAATACCCAAGTCATTTATAATAGAATCAACTAAAAATTGATTGGATTGATGTAATAAAAAATAATCCACTTCATCTTTACTTTTTTCACAAAAATCAAGCATTTCTTTTATGCTTTGGCTCTCAAGATTAAGTGCTTGGTTAAAAATTTCAGTCCCATCCATGTAAAGATTGTCTAGGTTTCTATGCTCATTAGTTTGAAATATTTCTTTATTGGAGCTTTTACTCTCATCAAGTTTGGCAAAAGCTCTATTAGGTATGATGAGTTTATCAAAACCTTCTCCATTGGAATAAAGCTTAAAAAACGATTTTTCATTTGCACAGTTTATGAGTGTTGCACTTACTCCATCGCCAAAGATTGGAGCTAAATTTGCATTCAAAGGGTTTATGGTTTTGCTTAAAGTATCACCACAAATTAATAAAATATTTTTTGCATTTTGATTTTCTAAAAAAGAAAAAGCTATAAATAAGCCATATAAATACCCCGAACACGCTTGATTTACATCAAAAGCTATGGTTTGAGGTTTTAAATTTAATCGTTTGTGAAGATAGTTTGCACATGATGGCATAAAAAAATCAGGAGTTTGTGTAACAAAAATCACCATATCAAGCTCATTTCTATCAAAATCAAGCATTTTAAATAAATTTATACTTGCTTCATAGGCTAAATCTGTTGTGCTAATATTTTCATCAGCGATAAATCTTTCTTGTATGCCTGAAATTTTTTTCATTCTTTTTAGCATTTTGACATCATTTTGAAAAACATCTTCTAAGCAATCATCTATATTTATGCATTTATTAGGCACGCAAATGCTTATGCCTGCTATTTTGGCTTTATTAAAACTAGCTTTCAATTATAAGTCCTTCGTAATTTATCATTTTTTTTTGGATTAGAGCAAAATTTTCTTTTATATCTGCATTTAAACTATATAAAAATTCTAAAAATGGCATATTTCTTTCACCCTTTTGAAAGTATAAAATACATTCTTTTGTATTAAAATGCAGGTGTAATAATTCTATAGCTTTATAAAGCATAATTTTTTCAAGCTTTCTTCCTAAGGCTCTACAACTTATGCAAAGATCTTTTATGATTAAATTTGTTTCATCTTCATAAGCTACAAAAATTGCTATAATACCACTATCGCTTAATTTATCACTCATACTTATAGTCAAAATAGCATGTTTTTGCATAAATTCTTTGCACTCTTTTAAGCTTAATCTTGAGTAATTTGATATAAATTGATTAGTTTTATTAAGTAGTTGTGAAATTCTTTCAAGTTCATCTGCGTTGTTGATATGAAATTTCAAACAAATCTGTAATTTTTCAAAATACTCTTTAGGGCTAAGCTTGCTAAGTTCTTGTCTTTGTAAATTTGCTTTAATATCAGCACTTCTTAACTCATCTTCTTTGCTAAAGCTTGTTTTTAAAAGTCTAGGATAGAGCTTTAAACTATAAGCACTATTTTCATCAGCTAGTAAGGTGTTAATATGAAGGTGTGATACATTTTCAATTTCGGCTATATTATCATCAATAAACAGCACACTATCAAAAGCTATATTAAAAAAATTTACAATTTCTTTAATATTTTCATCTTTACTTTTCCAATTAGCCTTGATCATACTAAAATCATCAAGTTGTAATAAAAAGTCTTTTCTTTGTGAAAAAAGTTTTTTTACATCTTCTTCTTCATTTTTTGAAGCAATGGCGAGTAAAAAACCTTGATTTTTTAAATTTAAAAGCTCACTTTGTAAGGCTTTATGATTGCTAGATAAAGCAAGATTTTCAATACCATCTTCGCCTAAAATTCCTTGGTATAAGGTATTATCAAGATCTATGATGATTGTTTTTAAAGTTGGTTGTAAAAGGCTAGGTAGGATTTTTAGTCCTAGAATTTGGGCTAATTTTATACAAGCTTTATTACTAAGTCTGCTTGCATTTATTTCAAAATTACTATCATCTATGATGAGATTTTCATCTAAAAAGGGCTTTAGTATTTTGCAAATACTATATTTTTTTAAGCTTGTATTGCCAAGTAAAAGTGTGATGATAGGAGCGTTGCTAATGCTTGATAGTTCTTGTATTTTTTCTTTGATAAAATCATCTACATTTTTTTTATAATTGTTTAAATCTATAAATATGATGTTTAAATCTGCTTTTTGAAAATTATCATAACTTAAACTATCATCATAAGAGCTTATGTTAAATTCAGCCTTTAATTTACTAAAGGCTAAAAATGCATTTAGTATGCTTGAAATCACTTCAAAAGAGTGATTTCTAAAAACATTAATAGTAATTTTTTTATGATGATTTTCCTTGCTAAGTTTTATGAGATCATTTCTTTTTAAATTTGGTAAAAAAAGATTCATTTTAGCTCTACTAATTCTATTAATAAATTATTACTCATCATCACAAAGCAAAGTTTTGCAAAATAACTTGCTTTCATTATGTCAACGACTAACAAACCATCATTTAAAAGCAAAGATAAATCTTGCTCTATATTTTTACTTTCATAAGCTATATGATACATTTTAGTTTTATTTTTCAAATAGTTATCTAAAACGCCTTTTTCATTTAAATTTGACAAAAGTTCAAAGCGATATTGGGGGAATAAGTTATTTTTTGGAATGATAAATTCTCCTTTTACCCCTTGTTGTTCGTCTATAAATTCAGCTTCTTTAACAAAACCTAGCTTTTCAAATATTTTTCTTTCTTTTTCTAAAGATTTACATGCTACACCTATATGGTGGATTGGTAAATTTAAATTCATTTTTCAAATACCACAGCCATAGTTATAGCATTTTTAAATTTCAAAGCTTTTTCTAAAGAATAGTCATTTGCCATAAAACATTCATATTGTTTTATTTTTAAATCTGCTTTTTTTGCCATTTCAAAAATTTCATTTGGATGTGTAAATAAGTATATATGATCAATCGCAGGTGCGTTGATAGGTATGGTTGCGAAAATTTCACCTTCATTGCTTAATAAGTCTTTTGCTCTTTTTAAAAATTCTAAAGGCTGTTCAACATGTTCTAAAACTTCTCCAATTACTATTAAATCAGCTTTTTTGTGAAATTGAAATTGAAAAAAATCTTTACATAAAAATTCACAATTATTAATTAAATTTTTAACTTGATTTTCCACCATATTTTTTGTCAATTCGCAACTAGTAGGGGATAAATCTAAACCTAAATAATAATCAAATTTCAAACTTTTAACAGCTTTAGTAAAAAATTCTCCATGTCCTGGGCCTATTTCAAAATAATTATCATGTTTGCTTTTTGATTGAAGATAATTTTCAAAATACTTTCTAACTTTTATATGAGCAATCCAAATATAAGATGAAAGCGCAAGCCCTATCATGTATTTTTTCATATAAGTTTCATTAAAATAGACTTTATCTTTTACTTCTTCAAAACTTTTATATCTATATGAGTTATTTTCTATGAAATATTTTGTTTCTTCTAAAGTGTCATTAAGTATAGTTAAATAGCATTCGCACTGCTCTTGTAAAGAAATATTGTTTTGAAGATAATATGAAATGAGATTTTCAAATTCTATTTCATCTTCATTTGTTAGACTGATTTTATTTAAATATTTTGCGTGAATTGGATTTTTTATAGCTATTAACTCAAATAAGTTTTTAATATTTTTCATTTTTTACCTTTGATTTGATAGCTTGCAAAAGTTCATTTTGTGATTTTAGCTGACTTAATTCATCTTTGCTAAATTTGATTTCAAATTCTTCTTCTAAGCTCATGATTATATCAATATGATTTAAAGAAGTCCAATTTTTACAATTTTGCATGCTTAAATTTGAATTTTCATCAACTTTTACTTCTAGTATATTTTCTAAAATTTCATAAAATTTATTTTCCATTTTTTAACTATCCTTTAGAATAAGTGCATTTTTATTCATGTTTAAGGCTCTTATTATGGCATTTTCATATTCTTGAGCAATAAAAATACTTATGTTATCATTGGCAAATTTTATCATATCGCTTTTAAAAGATGATAAAGCTATTTTAATAATATTTTTAATATTAGGAATAGAGTGCTTGTTTAAATCTCTAACAAAATATAAGATTTCTTTTTTTGTTTTTTCTCCATTTTTATCAAGAATAAAACCCTGAAATTTTTTAAAATATCTGTAATCTACTTGATGTTTTTCCTCAATATGGTGGGTTATGGTGTGTCCAATGCCACCAAAAGTAAGAAATTTCCCATTTTCTTTTATTAAAACATCATACACACAATTTTCTCCAAAACAACTTGTAGTGTCTTTTAAAAACAATTCTTCTTTGGCTCCTTTTATAGCAAAGGAAAATATAGGATCATTGGTGCGTTTTACTCCTGCTTGTTTGCGAAAATATTCATTTAAAGCGCCCATTTTTGTAGGAGAATTTAATTTATCATAAACTTCATTTTTGCAAAAACTATAAGTAAATGTAGGCATGATTAAAGTACCTTCTTTGCCTATGACTTCAAAAAAACAATCTAATATAGTTTGTAAAAATTCATTTCTGGGAAGCAAGGGTGCACCAAAATTAAAAAGTTCAGTATGCACACACAAAATATCACCCTTTTTAATACTAAGTTTTTTAAAAGCTTCTATTAAATTTACATTAGAGTATTTTTTATCATTGTGTTCTAAGAAATATTTCATTTTATTAGTCCATGGAATTTTAATTTTTCTACTAGATCTTTTAATTCATAAGCTTGTATGTTTAGTTTTGAAGCTATATCTAAAACATCGTTTTTACCATCACAATATGCTAAAAAGTTAGCAGATATAGGTTTTTTGGCTTTTTTATTAATGGTGTGATATAATCCCCTTTTGCCTAAATTTGGTTCGCAAAATACAGTATTTTGATAAATTTTATTAACTTCTAAATTTGCAATGATCTCTTTTAAGGCTTGAAGACTATTTTCTAAGCTTGTTTGTGAAATAAAATTTAAATCATCTTTGCTAGTATGGTATTCTTTATAATCACCAAATCTAGTCCTACATATACAAACTACGGGTAAATTTACTAAAGGAGAGCAAAATTGTCTTTCATTGCTACCTCTGTATAAAAAGCTAAATTCTTTAAAATTATTTTTATCCTTTAAAGTATGTAAGGCTACTTTATCTGCTAGGGTATTTTCACTTGGAGTGTGAATGAGTGAGTAAGCATTATCATCGCCTATGCAAGAGAGTACAAAACCTGCTTTGGTATGTTTTTGTAAGTGCTTTAAATGTTTACTAAGATAAACTATACTCCCTATAGTTTCAGGAGCAAAAACAAAACGATAATTATATTTTCTCTCTTTTAGTCTCAAAAGCCATTTAGCTAAAAACGCAGCTACCACAGGGCCACTTAGCTCGTTATTTGCCATAGATGGATGACAAAGGTAAGTGGAAATTAAAATTTCATCTTTTGTTTTTTGCGTGCTAGGTATGAGTAAATCAGCATAGTTTAAAACCCCATTTTCATGGTGTTTTGCATTAATGAAAACTTTATATTTTCCTTCTTTTAGTTTAACCCTATCTTCATGTTTTATACAAAAACCCCAACGTCTTTTATAATAGCTTGTCACATAAGGTATGGCATCAGGATAATCTTCTATGGAGTAAAGATGCTCTTGTAAGCTTGCTAGATCAAGCTCTGTGTCTATGCCTGTGCTATAGTTTAACACATGAAGATTGTTTTGCTTAAAATCACAAATTTTTTCTCCATCTGGAGTGATGATATAAGCATCGTTTATCTCCCATTCAGCAGGTACTTCCCAATCAAACACTTTACTCCCACTTGCTATAGAGTGAATTTTTAATATACCCCCCCCCATAGCTTCATCAAGTATTTTCAAGCTTTGTCTAAAGCCTTTCCCGGTAATACTTCTACATATAGGAAAAAGTTCACAGGCTAGCTCATACATACTTTTACTCACAACAAGCCTTTTTAGTTTCTTCTAAAATCTTAAATAAACTATCTTTAACAAATCGTGCTTCTTTTAAGCTCATTTCTTGATGAGCAGGTATGCTAAGTTCAGCTTTATAAAAATTATCCGCATTTTCTAAGAATAAATTTCCATATAAGTTTTTATAATAACTAAACTCATAAGTAGGCTTATAATGTACTTGTACACCTATGTCTAAATTTAATAATTTTTCAAAAATAATCTCTTTTTGGCAATAAAACTCAGGAAAAAGCAAAATAGGGTATAAATGTCTCGAGCTTTTTTTATAATCTTTGATTTTTATAGTGCTAAAATAAGGATTTTTTTCAAATTCTTTATCATAAAAACTTGTGATGATTTCTCTTTTTTCTAGCATATTATCAAGTTTTTTAAGTTGATTTATACCCAAAGCACAAGCTACATCACTTAAGCGATAATTATAGCCTAGTTCAATCATATCACTATCCCAAAGTCTTTTTTTGATTATGCCATGACTTCTTAAAAGCTTGATTTTTGAGATTAATTCCTCATTATTGCTAACAACCGCACCACCCTCAAAGGTTGTGATAGGTTTAACCGGATGAAAGGAAAATATGCTCAAATCTCCCATAGAACCTACTTTTTGATTTTTATAAATAGCACCTAGGGCATGACTTGCATCATCAATTAGTGGGATATTATATTGTTTAGCTAAGGCTAAGATTTCATCCATTTCTACACTATTTCCCGCAAAATCAACCACGCAAATTGCTCCTATATTAGAGCTATCTTGGCTCAGTCTTAAAGCAAGTTTTTTCTCATCAATATTTCCATCGCTTTTTACATCTATAAATTCAACCCTAGCACCTGCCATTAAAGCTGCATTTGCAGTTGCAGCAAAGGTAATAGGGGTTGTTAAGACAATTTTATCTTTTACATTTAAAGATAAATACGCAAGGTGTAAAGCAGAAGTAGCTGAATTTAGCGCGCAAGCATATTTTACACCCACATATTCACAAAGGGCTTGTTCAAATTCTTCAACCTTTTTTCCACCGGTTAAAAAATCATCTTTTAAAGCCTCACAAACTACTTGTATGTCTTGTTCGTCGATATTTTGATGAGAATAAGTTATCATTTTTCAAGCTCTGTATGATTTATTATATTTAAAAGCTCTTCTTGGCTAATCCATGATGGATTATTATCTGAGCTATAAGAAAAGCCATTAGAAACTTTTTTACCTTTTTGTCCTTTTGCATTTATACTAAAATCAACATTAATATTATTAAATTGGATACTTGGGCTGATGGCATAATAATTTTCAAATTCATAAGTTAAATGACTATCATCACTTGAAATCATAATTTCATGTAGTTTTTCACCTGCTCTTATACCTATGATTTTATGAGCTAAATTAGGAGCCATAGTTTTAGCTAAATCAACGATTTTCATAGAAGGAATTTTTGGTACGAAAATTTCCCCTCCATGCATATAAGCAAAATTATTCAGCACGAAATTAACCCCATCTTCTAAAGATATCCAAAATCTTGTCATTCTCTCATCTGTGATAGGAAGCTCTTTAGCGCCTTCATTGATTAGTTTTTTAAAAAATGGTATAACAGAGCCTCTTGAGCCTACTACATTTCCATATCTTGTAACGCTAAATTTGGTATGAGAATTTCCTGCGATGTTATTTGCTGCTACAAAAAGCTTATCACTTGCAAGCTTTGTAGCTCCGTATAAATTAATAGGATTGCATGCTTTATCGGTTGAAAGAGCGATACATTTTTCTACATTATTTTCCAAACACGCATCGATTACATTTTGTGCTCCATGGATATTAGTTTTTATGCATTCCATTGGATTATATTCTGCAATTGGTACATGTTTCATAGCAGCTGCATGGATAACAAAGTCAACATCTTTCATTGCTATGCTCAGTCTTTCTTTATCTCTTACATCGCCTATAAAATAACGCATGCAATTATCATTAAATTTTCTTGCCATTTCAAATTGCTTGAGTTCATCGCGTGAATAGATGATGATTTTTTTAGGTTTGTATTTTTGAAGTAAAGTTTTAGTATAAGTTTTTCCAAAACTTCCTGTGCCACCGGTGATTAAAATGCTTTTTCCATTAAACATATTTATTTTCCTATTACTTGACTAAGTCTTTATATCGACTGAAAATAAAATTATTTTAAAATTCTTGGTAAAGTTATACCTGTTTGAGCTTGATATTTGCCTTTTTTATCAGCATATGTTACATCACAAGGTTCATCTCCTTGTAAAAATAAAACTTGAGCTATACCCTCATTAGCATAAATTTTAGCAGGTAGTGGGGTTGTGTTTGAAATTTCTATAGTGATATGTCCTTCAAAACCTGGTTCAAAAGGAGTTACATTTACTATGATACCACATCTTGCATAAGTGCTTTTGCCAAGACAAATAGCCAAAACATCATTTGGCATTTTAAAATACTCAACTGTTCTTGCAAGTGCGAAAGAATTTGCAGGTACTATACATACATCACCTACAAAATCTACTACATTTTCCTCTACAAAATTTTTAGGATCTACAACAGTGGAATTTACATTAGTAAAAATCTTAAATTCTCTTCCAACTCTTATATCATATCCATAGCTTGAAAGCCCATAACTAACTATGCCTTTACCTATATTTGCTTCACAAAATGGCTCTATCATATTGTGTTCTAATGCCATTTTTTTGATCCAATTATCTGCTTTTAAGCCCATTTTTGTCCTTTATAATTAAAGTGAATTTTTAAATTATATCTTAAAATAAAAGTAAAAAATAAATAATTGAAGTTATTTTTAGTATTTTTATATATAATTATAAATTAAGTCTTATAAATAAGGAGAATATATGACAAAAGAAGAAATCAAAGAATTAATGCAACTTTTTGCAGAAGCAAATATAAGCAAGATTAAAATAAAAGAACAAGATGGATTTGAAATAGAACTAGAAAGAGATATGTGTTGTGAATTACCAGCTCCAACTCCTGTTGCTCCAACTCCACAACCAATTAATGTAAATGTAGTTAATGAAACCAAAGCAAGCTCAAACTCTTCTAATAAGCCAACTATCAATAGCCCTATGGTGGGTACTTTTTATCAAGCTCCAAGCCCGGGTGCAGCACCTTTTGCTAAAGCAGGACAAACTATTAAAAAAGGAAGCACTATAGCAATTATTGAAGCGATGAAAATCATGAATGAAATCGAAGCTGAATATGATTGTAGAATAGTAGAAGTCTTAGTTGCAGATGGTCAGCCTGTAGAATTTGGTATGCCTTTATTTGTGGTGGAGAAATTATAAAATGGAAATTAAAAAAGTTTTAATAGCAAATCGTGGAGAAATTGCATTAAGAGCTTTAAGAACTGTAAAAGAAATGGGAAAAAAAGCAATGTGTGTGTATTCTACCGCAGATAAAGATGCTTTGTATTTAAAATATGCTGATGCGAGTATTTGTATAGGGAATGCTAGAAGTTCAGAAAGTTATTTAAATATCCCAGCTATTATTAGTGCGGCTGAAATTAGCGAAGCGGATGCGATTTTTCCAGGGTATGGATTTTTAAGTGAAAATCAAAATTTTGTTGAAATTTGTGCAAAACATAATATTAAATTTATAGGCCCTTCAGTCGCTGCTATGGCACTAATGAGTGATAAAAGCAAAGCTAAACAAGTAATGCAAAGAGCAGGTGTACCTGTAATCCCAGGAAGTGATGGGGCTTTAGGTGGGGTTGAGGCGGCTAAAAAGCTTGCTAAAGAAATAGGCTATCCTGTGATTTTAAAAGCAGCAGCAGGCGGTGGTGGCCGTGGTATGCGTGTAGTTGAAGATGAAAAAGATTTGGAAAAAGCTTATTGGTCAGCAGAAAGTGAAGCTATGAGTGCTTTTGGCGATGGCACTATGTATATGGAAAAATATATCCAAAACCCACGTCATATAGAAGTGCAGATCATAGGAGATAGCTTTGGTAATGTGATCCATTTGGGTGAGAGAGATTGCTCTATGCAAAGACGCCATCAAAAGCTTATAGAAGAATCTCCTGCAATTTTGCTAGATGAAAAAACAAGAGCAAGACTTCATGAAACAGCAGTTAAAGCTGCTAAGGCTATTGATTATGAAGGTGCGGGGACTTTTGAATTTTTAGTGGATAAAAATTTAGATTTTTATTTTATTGAAATGAATACGCGCTTGCAGGTTGAGCATTGTGTGAGTGAGATGGTAAGCGGGGTGGATATTATTGAGCTTATGATTAAAGTAGCAGAAGGGTATCCTTTACCAAAACAAGAAGAAATTAAACTTAAAGGTCATTCTATAGAATGTAGAATCACTGCAGAAGATTCTAAAACTTTCTTGCCTTGCCCAGGTAAAATCACAAAATACGTAGCTCCAGCAGGACGCAATGTAAGAATGGAAAGCCATTGCTATCAAGATTATAGTGTACCTCCTTATTATGATTCTATGATTGGAAAATTAGTTGTATGGGGAGAAGATAGAAACACAGCTATAGCTAAAATGAAAATAGCCTTGCAAGAGCTTATTGTAGGTGGGATTAAAACAACTAAAGATTTTCATTTAGCGATGATGGATAATGCAGATTTTATTAATAATAATTATGATACAAATTATCTTTCAAGACATTAATTTAAGATAGGTTTAACCTATCTTAATTCTTCTATATGAGCGTTTGCTCTTATTTTATCAAGATGATTTTTTAAGGCTTGTTCTCTTTGGGTTAGAGTATAGACATTGCTAACTTGATCTTTGATTAAGTCAAATTCGATAGGGTTTTTACCATATTTTTCTTTTACAAAATATACTATATAGGCATTTTCACCATTTAATACTGGAGTAAATTCTCCTATTTTGGTATTATTTAACAAAGCAAGTAATCTTGGATCTATACTAGCCGCATTTAAACTAATGGCTTTTGACTTGATTTGAGAATTTTTATACATAGGATTTTGTGCAAGTTGCTGTAAAAGCTCAGGATTAGTAGAATTATAAACAACTAAGTCTATATTTGAAAAAGTGCTAAATTTATCAAGATTGCTTTCATAAAAATGCTTTAACGCTTGATCATCAATGTTGATTTTCGCATTTTGCATTATACTCCTATAAAGTTTTTCTCTTTCAAGATCTTTTCTAACCTTATTTTTAAAAACTTCAAAACTTAAACCATCTTTTTCTATTTTTGTTTGCAAACCATTGATATCGGTTTTATTGCCTTTTGCTATTTGTGCTAATTTTTCATTGAGTTCAAAAGTACTTATATAAATCCCTAGTTTTTTAGCTTCGCTTTGTTGAACCTTATCATCTACTAAAAATGCTATAGCCTTTTGCTTGTCATTAGTTTTTAGTTCTTTCATGGTTTGTTCTATATCATAAAGAGTGATAGGTTGATTTTCTACTACCATTGCCACACCACCAAGAGTTTGAGCATATAAAATATTTGCAGTAAAACAACAAGATATTAAAAATTTTCTCATATAAAACCTTTATTTAAGTGTAAATATAGCATTATAACAATAAAAATTTAAAAAAGGTAAAAATATGCAAGAAATCACAACGCGTTTTGCTCCTTCCCCAACAGGATATTTGCACATAGGGGGTCTTAGAACGGCTTTATATAATTATCTTTATGCGAGAAAAAATAAGGGTAAATTTTTATTGCGTATTGAAGATACGGATTTAAAAAGAAATTCAAAAGAAGCTACACAAGCTATTATAGAAGCATTTAAATGGTGTGGGCTTGATTATGATGGGACGATTGAGTATCAATCTCAAAGATTTGATATTTATAAAAAATACATTCAAAAATTACTAGATGAGGGTAAGGCTTATTATTGTTATATGAGCAAAGAAGAGCTTGATGAGTTAAGAGCTAAGCAAGAAGCAGCTAAAGAGCGCCCAAAATATGATGGTAGATATAGAGATTTTAAAGGAACTCCTCCAAGTGGTATTGAGCCTGTGGTACGTATTAAAGCGCCACAAAGTGGAGAGATTAAATTTATAGATGGTATTAAAGGCGAGGTTAGTTTTAAGGCTGAAGATATTTTAGATGATTTTGTAATTGCAAGAAGCGATGGTAGCCCAATTTACAATTTAACCGTTGTAATTGATGATGCGCTAATGGGTGTGAGTGATGTTATAAGAGGGGATGATCATTTATCAAATACCCCAAAACAAATCGTTCTTTATGAGGCACTAGGCTTTAAAATTCCTAAATTTTATCATGTGGCTATGATACACGGTGAAGATGGTAAAAAACTTTCTAAACGTCATGGGGCAACTGATGTGATGGAGTATAAAAATATGGGGATTTTACCTCAAGCCCTGCTAAATTTCTTAGTGCGTCTTGGTTGGAGTCATGGTGATGATGAAATTTTTTCTTTAGAAAGTATGCAAGAGCTTTTTGATCCAAATCATATTAATAAAAGTGCTTCTTGCTATAATTTTAAAAAGCTAGAATGGCTTAATGCTCATTATATTAAAACTTTATCTTTTGAAGAAATCAATAGACAATTAAAAGATTTAGGTTTTGATTTAAGTCAGTATGAAAAAGCGGACTTTTTGCTAGATATGTTAAGAGAGAGAGCTAAAACCTTGCATGATATCATTAGCGGGGCCAAAGTGTTACTAAATGACCCAAAAGAATACGATCAAAAGGCTGTAGATAAATTTCTTAATGTAACAAATTTAACTTATTTGGAAAAATACGCTATGGTTTTAAATGAGCAAAAAAATGCTTGTGAATTTGAAGAATTAACCAATCAATTCTTAGAAGAAAATAATCTTAAGTTAAAAGATCTAGCTCAAGCTATACGCATTGCACTCACTGGAAGCTCGGTAAGTCCTAGTATATTTGAAGTATTAGAATTTTTAGGAGTGCAAAAAGCTAAGCTTAGAATAGAAAATTTACTAACTTACATGAAGGGGAAATAATGAATTTAAAAGAAGAGGCTTTAGAATACCACCTAGGTGGTAAAGTAGATATTATTGCGAGAAAGCCTATGGATAGTGCGCATGATTTGTCTTTAGCTTATTCTCCAGGGGTTGCTGAACCTTGTGTTGAGATAGCAAAAGATGAAACCTTAGCTTATAAATACACTAATAAAGCAAATTTAGTTGCCATAGTAAGTGATGGTAGTGCAGTTTTGGGACTTGGCAATATAGGAGCAAGTGCAAGTAAACCCGTGATGGAAGGAAAGGCTTGTTTGTTTAAAAAATTTGCTAATGTTAATGCTTATGATTTGGAAATTAATGCTCATAGTGTAGATGAGATTGTTACCTTTTGTAAAGCTATAGCACCTACTTTTGGAGGAATTAATTTAGAAGATATTTCAGCACCAAAATGCTTTGAAATAGAAGCTGCTTTGCAAGATCTTGGAATTCCTGTAATGCATGATGATCAACACGGTACAGCAATCATTTCTACAGCAGGATTAATGAATGCTATGGAAATTAGTGGTAAAAAATTTGAAGATATTAAAGTAGTAGTAAGTGGTGCGGGTGCAGCGGGTATTGCAAGTGCTAGAATGTATAGAAATTTAGGGGTTAAAAATATCGTTTTAGTAGATAGTAAAGGTGTGATTAATACTCAAAGAGATGATTTAAATAAATACAAACTAGAATTTGTGAGCGATACCAAAGATAGCACTTTAAGAGAGGCTTTAAAAGGTGCTGATGTGTTTTTGGGTTTAAGTGCGCCTAAGATTTTAGATGATGAGATGATTTTAAGTATGGCTAAAGATCCTGTGATTTTTGCACTAGCTAATCCTGTGCCTGAAGTAATGCCTGAAGATGTTAAAAGGGTTAGAAATGATGCTATAGTTGGAACAGGTAGAAGTGATTATCCAAATCAAATTAACAATGTTTTAGGTTTTCCTTTTATTTTTAGAGGAGCTTTAGACGTAAAAGCGACTAAAATCACTGAAAATATGAAAGTAGCTGCCGCTAAAGCTTTGGCTGATTTAGCTAAGCTTGAGGTAACCGATGAGGTAAAACAAGCTTATGGAGTAGAAGAGCTTAGCTTTGGTAGAGATTATGTTATACCAAAACCATTTGATAGTAGGGTAAAAGCTGTAGTTAGTGCTGCTGTGGCAAAAGCTGCGGTTGAAGATGGAGTGGCTTTGGTAAAAGAATTTGACTATCAAAAATATCTAGTAAGCTTACAATAGTTTTTATAGATTAAGTTTTATTTAAAATATTTTTTTGAATAAAACTTAATTTTTATTTTCAATCTTTCAATTTGACTTTTTAATTTCTAATTTTTAATTTAATAAAATCAAGTAATAAAATAATTTTTTACAATAAATGTTAAATTTTGATATAAATTTTAGTATTGATTATATTTTTAATTAAATTAATTTATATTTAAGATATTTTTTTATAGGATACTAATACTTAATCATAGAAAGGCTAAGATGGTTTTTGGAAAGATAGATTATCTTAATTTACTCCCTTTGCATATCTATCTTAAAAAAGCAGCTTTTCCTAGCTATGTTAAGCAAACTACAGAATACAAAAAAGGGGTTCCTAGTAAACTAAATCGCCATTTGTATTTTAGACGTATTGACGCAGCGATTATTTCAAGTATTGAAAGTCGTAGAAAAAAATACAAAACCTTAAATGTGGGAATTTGCGCAAGCAAAAAGGTAAAAAGCGTTTTAGTGAAAAAACATTCTCAAAGCAAAGAAGATGCAAGCTCTGCAACTTCTAATGCTCTTGCAAAAGTTTTAAAGCAAAAAGGGGAGGTTATCATCGGTGATAAGGCTTTAAAACTTTATTTGCAAAATCCAAAAGATTATATTGATTTGTGTGAATTATGGTATGAAAAGACAAAATTACCTTTTGTTTTTGCACGTTTTTCTTGTGTTAAAAATTTTTCTATTTATAAAAAAATGATGAAAAATTTCACAAAAAGTAAAATTTTCATTCCACAATATATTTTGCTAGATTATTCTAAATCAAGAAATCTTTCTCAAAAGGAAATTAGTGCATACTTAAAGCTAATTTACTACAAAATAGGAACAAAGGAGCAAATGGCGCTAAAAAAATTTTTAGCTAAAACAAGCAGCAAGATACTATAAAAAGGACAATTTATGAGTATGGCTAAACAATATATCAACGAAACTTTAGAAAAAATTCAAACAATTTCCCCAAGACAGCCTATCTTTTTTCAAGCAGCAACTGAGGTATTAAATTCTTTAGAGCCTTTACTTGAATCTAATAAAACTTATCAAGATCATGCGATATTAGAGCGTATTGTAATGCCTGAAAAAACAACTATATTTAGAGTTGTATATATCAATGATGCGGGTAAAGCTCAAACACATTTTGGCTATAGAGTGCAGTTTAATTCTAGTTTAGGTCCTTATAAAGGTGGGATTAGATTTCATCCTAGTGTGAATTTAGATGTTTTGAAATTTTTAGGTTTTGAGCAAATTTTTAAAAATTCTTTAACAGGTTTGATGATAGGTGGTGCTAAAGGTGGAGCAAATTTTGATCCTAAAGGTAAAAGCGAAGCAGAAATTATGCGTTTTTGTCAAGCTTTTATGGCTGAGCTTTCAAAAATTATAGGTGCAAGCACTGATGTGCCAGCGGGTGATATAGGGGTTGGTGCTAGGGAAATTGGATATATGTTTGGAGCTTATAAGAAAATTAGCTCTAATTTTGATGGAACTTTAACGGGAAAGAAAATTCCATGGGGTGGAAGTTTAGCAAGAACAGAAGCAACAGGATATGGTTGCGTGTATTTTACCCAAGAAATGCTAGCAAAATACAACAATGCATTAGAAGGAAAAGAGTGCGCAGTCTCAGGTAGTGGAAATGTGGCGATTTATACCATAGAAAAATTACACCAACTTGGCGCAAAAGCAATCACAATAAGTGATAGTGATGGATTTGTTTATGATAAAGATGGAATAGATTTAGATTTATTAAAAGAAATTAAAGAAGTAAAAAGAGCTAGAGTGAGTGATTATGTAGCGCTTAAAAAAGGTGCTGTTTTTACTCCAAAAAGCGCGTATAAACAAGGTTGTAATGGGGTATGGAGTATACCTTGTGATATAGCTTTTCCAAGTGCTACGCAAAATGAGTTAAATTTAGAAGATATTAAAACCTTATATCACAATGGTTGTCGCATGGTAGCAGAGGGAGCTAATATGCCAAGTACACTTGAAGCGATTGATTTTATGTTAAATCAAAAAGACTTTTTATTTGCTCCAGCTAAAGCTGCAAATGCAGGTGGTGTAGCGACTTCTCAACTTGAAATGCAACAAAATGCAAGTATGTGTCAATGGAGCTTTGAGGAAGTTGATGCAAAATTGCATAAGATTATGAAAAATATTTTTGAAAATTCATACGAGTGTGCAAAAGCTTATAATCATGAAGGAAATTTAGTAGTAGGTTCAAACATAGCAGGCTTTAAAAAAGTAGCTGATGCGATGATTGATCATGGTTATATTTAAAAAGATGGCTTAAATGCCATCTTTAATGCATATAAAAAAAGCTTGTTATTTGATTAGCAATTTTTTCTTCTAAAGATTCTTTGGCTCTATCTATATTGCCAAGATAAGCAGTTCTTGCTAAAAGCGAGGTGCTTTGAGTAGAGTTTTTGGAGCTAATTTGTAAATTAACTTGCAAAAGATAGTAATTTTCTACTTCCATTTCAAAAACATCATCTATTTTATCAAAGTCATTATAAAAAAATCTCGCATTAGAAGCAATTAGTCTTTGTGCATAAGAAAATTTTTTAAAATCTATTATATTGATATAAATTTTATAATCACTTTGAGTATTATCTAAAACCAATCCCAAATTTTGTAATTTTTGAGTAAGTTTGGCTTCTAAATTTGTGTTTAGTTTTGAAGGGTTGTTGATGTGCAAAGAAAAACTTTGATTTTTATTAGCATGTAGGAAAATACCCTCATTGTTTGTTTGGATAAAAGTTTGCATAGGGCCTGTACAAGCACTTAAAAATAGTGCAAGCACAAGCAAGAAAAGATTATTTTTGAGCATCGATTATCGTTGGTACGGCACGAAGACCAAGTTTAGAGTATTTTGCAAAAGTTTCTCTTACCGCTTTAACTTCAGCTTCACTAGGTTTTTTATAATCTTTTAAATTTTTATCATAGTATTTTTTCATGATAGCAATTTTTTGTGCATCATCTTTAGCATTTTTACTTTCTTTATAAATTAATGCAGATTTTTCAAATGCGCTTGTATCATGGATAGGGGTTAAGATAAATTTAACCTGATGAGTTTTTAGTGTTTCTTCTATCTTATCTAAATGCATTCTACAATATGGACATTCAGGATCGCTAAATACATAAAGTAAAGGTTTGTTTTTATCGCCTAAAGAAACAAACATTTTTTCTTTTTTAAGTTCCACTAGAGCTTTTTTTGAAAATTCAGCTTGTTGTTTTTCCATGAGTTTTGCTTGATAAACTTGAGAATAAAACTCACCTTTTTTTACATCAATTACTTCGGTTGTGATGATATTATCTTGAGTAAAAACGATTTCTTGGAAATTTTTACCACTAATTTCAAAATTAACTATCACAGCTTCAAAGTTAGTATCGGGAATTTTTTCTCTACTAGAAACACTAATATTTGCATTTGATAAATTTGGATTTTTCTTAAAAAAATTAATAATTTCTTCATTACTTGCAGCAAATAAAGAGCTAGCAAGAGTTAAAAGAGCTAGAGATTTTTTCATTTTTTTCCTTTAATTTAAATTTTTATCAATTATAAAATGTAAATTTTAACACTTAGACTTTTAGCATTCTTTTTTCCTCGATTTTTATCACTTGAGGATAGTTTTTATCAAGGTATTCTAAATAAGCTATGGCGTATTTTCTTGAAATTTGAAAATGATTTTTTACAAAAGCGACATCTAAATGATGATCTTGCAAAAGCTTTAAAAACTCTTGCATGAGATTTTCAAGGGCATTTTTTTCTATAAAAAGATTATGTGCTAATCTTTTGACTTTGTTTTCTTTGGTGAGTTTTTTTAAGATAAGATCTCCATTTTTCCTATCAAGTTCTAAATATTCATAAAGATTATAAGGTGCGGTAGGTTTTATACCTTCTTTTTTTAAAATTTCATAAAGCTCACAATGAGCCTTTTCTTGTAATTTTTCAAAATTTTGTCCTTTTAAAAACCATATGCCATCTTTAAAATCTAATTTTTCTTGCATTTGCTTGAGTACATAAGCACAAAAATTTTCACTCGCCCAGCTAAGCCTTAAGGCGATAGAATGAGGCGAGATTAAAGCATAAGGATTTTTAGAGAAAATAAAATCAATAAATTCTTTTAAAGTTTGCATAGCATTTAGATCGTATACATTTAAAGCTTGCTCATCGACAAAAACATGATCTAAACTTTTTGCTAAGTTTAAAGCTTGCTCATGAGTGAGTTTAAAGCGTTGATAGCTTGAAAGTAATCCAAAGCCAAGTTTGTGAGTTTGTTTTAAAAACTCAAATACTTTTTTAAAATCTTTTTGTTCTAAAAGTGCTAAATACTTAGCTTTTATATCTTTTTTTAAAGGCTCACTCACTGCATTTAATACCACACCACCACTTTTAATGCGCCCATTTTCAAGCAAGATGAATTTATCATCAAAACACAAAGGTAGGCTTTTATCAAACTCTAAACTAATATAAGTTTTATCTTCAAATTCTTTGATTACACTAATTTTTGCATTAAGCTTTTTTGAGCCACTACAAAATTCTAAAATACTCCCGTGTTTAATCTCTGTATTAAAAACAACCCCATCGATACTTTTAAAGCTTTTAAAAACACCTTTTTTACTTAATATATAACCTTTTTTTAGCTCATAATAATCACAATTTAAACTCAAAGCAACTCTATTATAAGCTTTTGCTTCTAAAACATTTTCTTCATGAATTTGTATGTTTTTTACAATGATATCTTTTTGATTTTCAAGGCAAAAGATTTTTTCATTTTTGCTGATTTTTCCTTCATTTAAGCTTCCTGTTACTACCGTTCCTATACCTTTTAGAGAAAAAACCCTGTCAATGTAGTATCTAAAAATCAAATTTTCATCATTTTCTTTAGGCTTTAAACTAAGTAGATAGTTTTTTAAATTTAATATGCTTTGCTCATCATAAATGCTTGTTGGAAAAACTTTTAAGATATTGATTTTAAAAGTTTTTAATTCTTTTAAAAGCTCTGTTTGTTTTTGCGCTAAATCCTTGCATAAATCAACCTTACTTAAAATAAGCACTACATCTTTTACGCCTAAAAATTCCAAAACCCTTAAATGTTCTATACTTTGAGCCTTTAAACCCTCATTTATATCTATGACAAACATACATACTCTAAAGCCAAAAGCACCACTTATCATGGTTTTAATTAAACTTTCATGCCCAGGCACATCGATAAAAGCAATATTTAAATTTTCACTTTTTAAATTTGAAAAGCTAAGATTAATCGTAATACCTTTTTCTTGCTCTTCTTTTAAATCATCACCTTCAAAACCATTTAAAGCTTTAATAAGCGAAGTTTTACCATGGTCAACATGCCCAGCAGTACCTATGATGATACTATGCATGAAATACCTCTTTGATAGCGTGGATTAAACGGTTTAAATCTTTTTCTAAAATACTTCTAAAATCTAGCACAAAATGCCCATTTTCAACACGGCCGATTACGCCTTTTTTTCTAAATTTTTCTTGTAAAAGCAAAGCTTTCTCATCAAAACTTAGCACAAAAGTATCCAAGCTTTTATCAGGCATAGAGCCACCGCCTACTAAACTTTTAGAAGCTTTTAACTCACATTTTGTAGGAATTTTTTCTTTGACAAAGAGTGCTTTTTTTTCTATGGTTTTTAAATCATCATTTAAAAGTTTTAGTGTAGGAATTTTTTCATATTCTTTTTCTAAGTATGCTTTGGTAGTTTCATTTAAAAAAGCTAGAGTGATTTTATCAACCCTTAACATTCTTAGAAGTTGATTTTTCTTTAATTGTTGAATGTATTTTTTCTTTCCAAGTATAATGCCTGCTTGAGTAGAACCAAAAAGTTTATCACCGCTAAAACTTAAAATATCACAATGTTTTAAAAGCTCTTTCACGCTTGGCTCGTTTTTGCTAAGTTGTTTATTAATTTTTTCACACCAGCCAGCACCCAAATCGTAATAAGATATGAGTTTTTTCTTTTTTGTTAAAGCATGAATTTCGTTCAAGCTTACTTCTTCAAAAAATCCTTTAAAAGCAAAATTAGAGCGATGAGTTTTTAAAATCATCTTAGTATTTTCATTGATGGCTTTTTCATAATCATACAGATGAGTTTTATTAGTCGTGCCTACTTCTTTTAGCTTAACACCAGCTGCTAGCATAACTTCAGGAATTCTAAAATTTCCCCCAATCTCAACTAGCTCACTTCTTGAAGTAATAACTTCTTCATTTTTTGCTAAGGTGTTTAAGATCAAAAATACAGCCGAGGCATTATTATTAACAACTAAACAATCTTCGCAATCAAATAATATTTTTAAATTCGCACTAAGTGCGTCATACCTTGAGCCTCTTTTGCCACTTTGCATGTTAAACTCTAAATTTGAATAAGAACAGATGATTTCTTTAGTTCTTTCAAAAATACTCTCATCAATAATACTACGACCAAGATTAGTATGAATGATAACTCCAGTAGCATTGATCAAACTTTGACTTTGCATATTTAAAAACTCATCAATGCTTTGAGCAATTTTACTTAGCAAATCTTGCAAGCTAAAATTTAAATTTTCATTTTTACTTAGTTCTTTTTTACAATTTGAAACAACTATTTTTGCAAAATGAGATCTTAAATACAAAGGATAATTAGCCAAGTTTTCATCGTTTATAAGTGTGTTTATGGGTGGAAAATTTCTAAATTTGTTCATCTTAAACCTTAAGAATAAATTAGTAAAATTATAACTTTTTTATAATGAAATTTATATAATTAAGATTAAAAAATTTAAAAGAGAGCATTATGAAAGATTTTGTATTTTTAGAAAATGAAGATTTAATTCCTTTAAGTGATGATATTAGTATAGTTCAAAAAGCCTGTAACGAAGAAGTTTTTATAGGAAATTCAAAGCTTTTAAACCCTGAAGTTTATGCACCTGAGATTAATTTTTACCTTAAAAACTCACAAGATGATGTGCTAAAAAAAGCTAAAACCATTGAGTCTTTATATAAGATTAGATCTAAAGTTTATGATTTGGGACTTGATTTAGAATATACAAAAGAAGTGGGTAAAAATGTAATTATTGTAAGCAATGAGGATCAAAATGAGCTTATTGAAAGCTTAAAAAAACAAGAATACAAGGTTTTAAAACTAAGCAATGAGCAATGTTTGGGTGTTTTAGGTTGCGTGGGCGAGCTTTGTGTGGTAGCTTTAAAAGATAATGAGCAAGTAGAGATTGATTGTGATTTTTTCTTATATGATGTAAAAAAAGAAAGCTTTGATCAACAAAGTGGTTGTTATGATTTAACTACTTTAAGTCAAGAAGAAATTATAAAACTTTTAAATTCTAATTCTCCAAAATATAAATTTAGAAATTATATTAGTTATGATGATAGCATTTGTCAATACCATGAAAGAAGAAGTATTCATTGTGGAAAATGTGCTGAAATTTGTCCTAGTGTGGCTATTTTAAAAGATGATGAGCAAAGAAAATTAGAATTTTCTCATGTGGATTGTTTAAGCTGTGGTGATTGTGTGGGGATTTGTCCTAGTGGGGCGCTTGATTATGCACCTATGCCACGTAATAGCTTTTATGAAATTTTAAAATTTTATGAAGATAAAATCATTTTAATAATCCCTGAGAAAATGTCTATAGAAAATTTAAATATCACTTTAAAAGAAGATGTAATGCCTTTTATGATTAAAGGCGAAAATTATCTTGATCAAGCACATTTTTTAGCTATGCTTCAAACAAGTGGTGCGAGTGTGATTTTTTATAGTGATGGCTTATCACAAGGTGCTTTAGAAGTAATAGCTTTGATGAATGAAATTTTTCAAAGAAAATTTAAACAAAATGCAATTTTTCTAGCTAAAGATGAAAAAGAACTTTTAGAGGCTATAAATCAAGCACATTTTATAGAAAATCTTAAATTTATTTCTTATAATCCTGCGCTTTTAAAAAGAGAAGATTTTGCTATAAGATTAAGAGAGCTTATAAAAGAAGAAAATTTAGGCAATATCCCAAGCAAAGAATGGATACGCTATGGAAAAATCACTATCAATACAGATACCTGTACCTTATGTCTATCTTGTGTGGGAGCTTGTAATGTAGGAGCTTTAGTAGCTGATGCTAAGGATAATTCTTTGAAATTTAATGCAAGCTTATGTACTACCTGTGGGTATTGTGAGGCAAGTTGTGCTGAAAAAGATACTTTAATGCTTCAAAGAAGTGGGATAGATTTAGAAAAAGAGTATTTTTCTTTTATGGTTTTAGCTCAAGATGAACTTTTTGCTTGTGTAGAGTGTGGGAAAGAATTTGCTACTAAAAAGGCTATTGAAAAAATAGCTAGCATTATGAAGCCAAGATTTATGGGTGATGAAGTTAAGATAAAAACACTATATTGCTGTGCTGAATGTAAAGCAAAAGTAATGATACAAAGTATGAATGTGCTTTAAGCCAAAAGGCTTAAGCACTAAGTTTTAATCCCACCACTCCAGTGATGATTAAAATAATAAAAAAGATTTTATTAATGGTTATTGCTTCTTTAAAGATTAAAAATCCCACCACGCTAACTAATGCCAAACCACAACCTGCCCAAGTTGCATAAGCTATGCTTAAATCAATTTTTTTCAAAGCATAAAATAAGCCTGCTAAAGAAAATGAAAAAAACACCGCAAAAACGATTAAATAAAGATTATTTTTACTTATGCTTGCATACTTCATCGAGCTTGTTGCAATCACTTCAAAAACTATACTAATTGCTAATACCAACCAATGCATTTTATATCCTTTTAAATTAATTTAAAAATGAAATTACAAAAGGATAAAAGGTGGGGCAGTAGGGGCTATAAAATAACCACAAGATAATCTTATCTTCCATTTTGTCCATAAGCTAGTATAAAATTTTAAGATAAAAAATCCATAAGTCATTTATAACCTTGCAATAATTTATCTTATTTTAGCATTGTTTTTTATATCTTAGTTAAATTTAGCGCAAAAGCTTTTTGACTTAAAAGCACTTCATCATTTTCTTTAAAATCTTTAGCTTCTAAAGGACTTAGCACTACTTGGCTGATTTGATTGCCTATGGCAAGTATGGCTATAAATATGCTATCTTGTTTTTGTAGTTTTAAAATGCGTGCTTTTATGGCAAATTTTTGCGAGCCTTGTGTCTTTAAAAAAACTTCATTAGGCGAGCCTTCTTTGATGATGGCTCCATTTTCTAAAATGATGACTTTATTAGCTAGTTTATAAACTTCACTTACATCATGGCTGATTAAAATAGTAGTGATTTTATAAGTTTTATGTATATTTAAAAGATAATCATGCAAGTGTAGTTTTATCTCATTATCTAAGGCGCTAAATGGCTCATCTAAAAGTAAAAGTTTGGGTTTTTGCATAATAGCTCTTGCTAAAGCTACGCGTTGTTTTTGTCCCCCGCTTAGTTCTAAAATATGACTTTTTTTGTGTTTGCTTAAATCTAAAAGTTCTAAAAGCTCATTAGCAAATTTTAGATCTTTTTTGGAAAAAAGTAAGTTTTGCTCTACATTCATATTTTCAAATAAAGCATAATCTTGAAAAACAAAGCCAAGTTTTCTTTTTTGTGGGCTTAGAAAGTTTTTATCATCAAAAAATATAATATCGTTAAAAGTGCAAATTCCTTGTGCTTTTTCAAAACCTGCTAAAATTCTCAAAAGCGTAGTTTTACCACTACCACTTTTTCCAAAAATAGCACAAAATTCTCCTTCTTTAACTTCAAATTTAACCTTAAGTTTAAATTCTTTTTCTTTATTTTTAAAGATTTTTTCAAAGTCAAGTTTTAGCATAAATAATCTTTGATAAATAAAGCACTAGGATGTACATAAGCAAATACAAAATCATTTTTTTGATAATTTTGTTCTAAAAACTCATGGGTGCTAATTTGAGCTTCGAAAGTGCAAATTTCATTTTTTAATCTTATGATAGTGATGATTTGTCCTTGAAAAATATCAATGATTTTTGCATAAAAGGTATTTAAAAATGAGTTTTCTAAATTTTTTTTACTAAGCAAGCACTCGCTACTTTTAAAAGCTAGTAAAACTTCTTGATCAATGCTTGCTTTTTCATCAAGCTCTAAAGCAAGCATATATAATTTATGTTTATTTATAAGAAATTCTACCCAGTTTATATTTTCATGATTTTTTATAGTATTTATTTTAGCTTTAATCATGGGATATTATAGCCATAAGCTTTGAAAATTTCCTTAGCCTTTTTGCTTAAAATAAAATCATAAAATTTCTTAGCCTTGGCATTATCTTTACCATAAGAAGTGATAACAATGCCTTGATTGATTGGTTCATAAAGCTTTGGATCGATTAAAATATAATTTTTTCCTTCTTGGAGTTTATAAGATTTTAGCGTATCTTCATATAAAGCACTTGCTGCTATAAAACCCACATCGGCTGCTTTTAGTGTTTGAGTAAGTGCTTCTCCTATAGATTTTGCCTCGACGATTTTAGCTTTTGTTTGCTCATAAATTTTAGCATTTTGTAAAGTTTCTATACTAGCTTGACCATAAGGAGCAGCTTTGGGATTAGCTATGGTGATGATTTTTACTTTTTCTTCTTTAAGTGTGTCTAATCCTTTGCTTAAATCCATTCTAACACTGAGTAAAGCTAAAGCTCCTTGAGCATAAATAACAGGTTTTGTGCTAGCAAAATTATCATCATACAAGCTTTGTGCAAATTTCATATTTGCAGCCATAAATATATCAAATGGCGCTCCATTTTTAATTTGTGAGACTAAATTTCCACTAGCGCCTAAGCTCACATTGATACTAATATCAGGGTTTTCTTTTTGAAATTCTTTTTGCAAGGCTTTAAAAGCATAAGCTACATTTGCAGCTGCAGCGATATTTACATCAGCGCCATAGCCAAAAATACACAAAAAAAGTAGGGTGAAAATTTTTTTCATTTTTTATCCTTTTGGTGGTAAATTTTGAAAAAATTATAGCTTATTTTTAAAAGCAAAAATAAATTTGTATTTTTTGCATATTTTCTAAGACTTATTTCATAAGCAAATAAAAAATTTTAATTTTTTTAAAGAATATTTTAAAAGCATTTTAATGTAAAAATTTATTTTAATTTTTGTATAATTTAAGATTTTAATTTATGAAATTTTAAAAGGAAAAAGCTTGTTAAAATACATACTAACCTTGTGTTTATTTTTTAACACTTTGATTTTAGCAAATGACTTTGAAGATTTTGAACAAGAATATCAAAAAAAAGAAGTCAAAGATAGCTTTTATATCTATAATAAAGCTATGAGTAAGTTTAATTATGATCTTTATACTTATTTTTTAAGACCGGTTGCACTTTCTTATAAAAGCATTACTCCAAGTTTTATAAGAACAGGAGTAAAAAATGCTTTTGATACCACAAGATCGCCTTTTAGATTTATCAATCACCTTTTAAGTTTGGAATTTAGAAAAGCTGGCGAGGAATTTGGAAGATTTTGTGTGAATGTGATTTTTGGATTTGGTTTGTTAGATAGTGCAAGTAAAACTCCTTTAAAAAGTTATGAGGCTGATTTTGGAACGACTTTGGGCAAATGGGGAGTAGGCAGTGGAGCACACTTAGTGCTTCCATTTTTAGGTCCTTATAATGTAAGAGATGCTTTAGCTTTACCTGTAAATTGGTTTATGGTGCCTGAGGGATATATTGAGAATTTTTGGGTTGGTGTGGGTGTAAATGCTGCATTAAAACTCAATGAATTAAGTTTTGAGTATGAAAAAATAGATGATATTTACCAAAATAGTGTAGATTATTATATTTTTATACGCGATGCGTATGAACAAAGACGCCAAGAACTCATCAAATAAGGAGATAAAATGAAAAAAATCATAGTTTTACTTTTTAGTGTAGTATTTACTTTTGCTCTAAATTTGCAAGATATTTCTAAAACCATGCAAGAAAAGATTGATGAGAGCTTAAAAATTTTAGATCAAAATAAAAACGATAAAGCTAAAGCGGCGGAAAAAATCTTTACTTTATTTGATGGTGTTTTTGATTATGAGCTTATGGCTAAGCTTAGTCTTTCTACAAGATATGAAAAATTAAGTGAAAATGAAAAAAATGAATTTAACAAAGCCTTTGAAAAAAATCTTAAAAAAAGTTTCACAGATAAGCTCGCTTTGTATGATTCTCAAAAATTAAAAGTGATTAATTTAGAAGAAAAAAACAAAAGAGCCTTTTTGAAAACTTCTATGATAGTAGATGGTAAAGAAAATTTTGTAATCTTTAAATTTTATGATAAAAATAATGATTGGCAAATTTATGATGTAGATATTTTTGGTATAAGTATCATACAAACTTATCGCTCACAATTTAAAGATGTCTTACAAAATGGTGATTTTAAAACCTTGCTTGAAAAGCTTTCTAGTGTTGATTTTTCTAAATAATGCTAAGTAAAATTTTAAAAATCTTTCTTAATTTCCCAAAGCTAACTTTGGGGATTACTTTAGTCTTTTGTATATTTTTTAGTTTTTTTGCTAAAAATTTAAGTGTTGATGCAAGTGCTGAAAGCTTGCTTTTAGAGCATGATGAGGGTTTGAAGCTATATAGAGAAGTTTCAGCGCGTTATGGCAATGATAATTTTTTAATGCTTGCTTTTGCTCCTAAAAATAAAGATATTTTTACTAAAGAAAATTTAGAAACTATAAAAAACTTAACTCTTGATTTAGAAAAAATCAATGGAGTACAAAAGGTATTTTCTATTGCTAATGCGCCTTTACTTGCAAGTTCTAAAGGTAAAGAGTTAAAAGAACTTATCCAAAATATACCTAATATTTTTAGTCAAGATGTAGATATTAATCTAGCTAAAAAAGAAATTTTAAACCAACCCTTTTATAAAAATAATATCATCTCAAAAGATGGAAAAACAACAGGAATTTTGATTTATCTAGCGCCTGATCTTGTTTATAATGACTTGATTAATTCAAGGGATAATGCAAAAAGTGAAAATGAAAAAGAACATTTTAGAGCCTTGATTAAAAAACACCAAGAAAACTCAAGAGAATTTAGTGCAAAAAGATTAGAAGAAATTACTAAAATAGTATCTAAATATAGTCAAAATGGAGACTTTTTGCACCTTGGTGGTGTAGAAATGATCGCTAATGATATGATTAATTATGTAAAAAGTGATTTAAAAATTTATGGTCTTAGTTTAGTAGGGCTTTTATTTATAGCACTTTGGTGGTTTTTTGGCTCTTTGCGTTTAGTGTTTTTGGCTTTGGGAATTTGTGTGATTTCGCTTTTTACTTCAAGCGGGATTTTCGCACTTTTGGGCTTTGATATTACTGTGGTGTCTTCAAACTATGTAGCTTTAGTACTTATTATTACCGTTTCTGTTGTGATACACTTAATCGTGCATTTTATAGAAAATTTACACAAACACCCAAAAGCTAGCGTTTATAAGCTTTTACTCTCAACCTTACTTGATAAAGCAAGTCCTAGTTTTTTTGCTATTTTAACCACAGTTGTTGGGTTTTTAAGTTTTGTTTTTTCAGATATTGAGCCTATTATTAAACTTGGTATTATGATGAGTCTTGGCATTAGTGTGAGTTTGATTTTAGCTTATATTTATTTTGCAAGTATTTTGGTATTAATGCCGCGTTTAAATTTTAAAGAGCTTAATCAAAATTCGTTGAAATTTTTAAGTTTTTGTGCAAATGTAAGTTTAAAACATAGAAAAATTATCTATGGCATAAGTTTATTTTGTGTGGCTTTTGCTTTGTATGGAATTTTGCAAATTAAAGTAGAAAATAGTTTTGTGAGTTATTTTAAAGATAGTTCTAGGATTAAACAAGGTTTGTTGATTATAGATAAAGAGCTAGGTGGAACTATGCCTTTAGATGTGATTGTCAAATTTAAGCAAGGTCCAAAACAAAATGAAAGCTTAGATGAGTTTGAACAAGAATTTGATGATTTAGCAAAAGATGATAGGTATTTTTTTAGTAGTGAAAAAACAAGAATAGCTGCTAAGGTTCATGAATTTTTAAGTAAGCAAAAATATGTAGGCTCTGTGCTTAGCTTGCAAAGTTTGCTAGAGCTTGGAAAAAGCATTAATGATGGTAAGGCTTTAGATGATTTTGCCTTAGCGTTTTTATATGAAAATTTAGATGAGAATTTTAAAAAGCAAGTTTTAACCCCTTTTGTAAGTGTAGAAAATAATGAGTTGCGATTTAGCGTGCGTATGCTAGATAGTGATCCAAATTTAAGACGCGATGCTTTTTTAAAACAGCTTGAAAAAGACCTAAAAGAACTTTTACAAAATGATAATGTAGAGGTTAAAATCAGTGGTATTATGCCTTTGTATAACAATATGCTTCAAAGTCTTTTTTCATCACAATTTGACACTTTAGCCTTTGTGGTGCTTGTGATTTTTGCTTTGTTTGTGGTGATTTTTAGAAGTTTTGTTTATGCTTTTGTGGCGATTTTGGCTAATCTCATACCTTTAGCTTTAGTGTTTGGCTTAATGGGTGTTTTAAATATACCACTTGATATTATGAGTATTACCATAGCTGCTATTTGTATAGGAATAGGGGTTGATGATATGATTCATTATATTCATCGTTTTAAAGAAGAGTTAAAACATAAAAGCTTAGAAGAGGCTATAAAAGCTTCACATATAGGTATAGGAAGTGCGATTTATTATACTAGTGTTACGATTATTCTAGGTTTTTTAGTGATGATTAGCAGTAATTTTATCCCGACGATTTATTTTGGCTTGCTTACAGTTTTAGCTATGAGTTTGCTTTTATTTGGTTCGCTTTTTTTATTACCAAGTTTTATTTTAACTTATCATTATTTTAAAGCAAAATTAAAATAAAGTAAAATCCAAATCACATAAACACCAAAAGCAATAAGCATATATTTTATAAATTGTTTCATTAATGCTCCATTTTTTCTAATGCTCTTAAGATATAAGTAGCAAACATTAGTGCTTGTGAGCGGTGTGAAATTTTTAATTTTACTTGCTCATCTAATTCGCCCAAGGTTTTATCAAAATCTTTTGGGATAAATAAAGGATCATATCCAAAGCCATTATTACCCCTTGGAGTATCAATAGCAAGACCATGCATATATCCATGCGTGCTAAAATGTCCATATTTTGAGCTTATGGCTATGGCTGCAGTGTAAAAAGCTTTGCTTTGATGTAAGTTTTTTTCATGTAAGGCTTGGATGAGTTTGTTTCTATTGGCCCCATCAGTGCCTTCTTGAGAGTATCTTGCAGAAAAAATCCCTGGTGCATTATCTAAAGCCTCTACGCTTATACCGCTATCATCACTTAAAGTGATAAATTCATCTTGCTTTTTGCCTAAAGCATTAAAAATAGCTTTAGATTTTATCAAAGCATTTTCTTTAAAACTCGTGCCATCTTCGATGATTTCAAAAGGGGTGATGATTTCATTTAAGGCATAAATTTCATAAGTAGTTAAAAATTTTTTGATTTCTTCTACTTTGTGTGCGTTAGAAGTTGCTAGAATGATTTTTAATTTTTTCTTCATAAAATACTCTTTTTGTTTTGACTTTAAAAAAAGTTTATCAAAATCATAGTAAAATTATCCTTTATAAGGAGAAAAGATGTTAAAAACCGTTTTACCTTTGTCTTTTATTGTAGGAACTAGATTTTTTGGATTATTTATAGTTTTGCCGGTTTTAAGTTTATATGCTTTAAATTTAAAAGGAGCCAATGAGTTTTTAGTAGGGCTTTTAGTAGGTGTGTATGCTCTAACTCAAATGGCATTGCAAGTTCCTTTTGGTATTATTTCAGATAAAATAGGGCGTAAAAAAACTATGCTAATAGGACTTGTGGTGTTTATCATAGGTTCTTTGGTATGTTCATATGCTGATGATATTTATACGATGATGTTTGGAAGGCTTTTACAAGGAGCAGGAGCCATAGGAGCAGTAGCTACTGCTATGATAAGTGATTTTATCAATGAAGAAAATCGCGGTAAGGCTATGGCTATCATGGGTTCATTTATAGGACTTTCTTTTGCAGCTTCTTTGGTGCTTTCTCCTTTAATGAGTGCTAAATTTGGACTTTCAAGTTTGTTTGATTTAAGTGCTATTTTGAGTTTAATTTGTATCGTACTTTTATTTAGCGTTGTGCCAAAAGAGCATACAATAGTGCATGAAAATACTAAAACTCCATTAAAAAAACTTTTAAAAGAAAAAAACTTAGCTTTGATGAATCTTACTAATTGTATGCAAAAAATGCTTATGAGTATTGCGTTTTTAAGTATTCCTTTGGTTTTGGTGCATGAGTTTAATTACCCAAGTGAGAATTTATGGCATGTTTATGTTAGCTCTATGGTGCTTGGGTTTTTAGCTATGGGTTTATCAGGATCTTTGGGAGAAAAAAGAGGCTTAAGCAAAGAGATATTGCTTTTAGGTGTGGCATTTTTTATCATAGCTTATATTATATTTGCTTTTTCGCATAATGCTTTAGTGTTTATGGTGGGTGTTGTAGTGTTTTTTATAGGATTTAATTTGCATGAGCCTATTATGCAAAGCTGTGCGAGTAAATTTGCTAAGGTAAATGAAAAAGGCGCAGCTTTGGGTGTATTTAATGCTTTTGGTTATTTTGGAAGCTTTTTAGGTGGTGTTGTTGGAGGGTATTTTTTGCACCATTTTAGTTTAGTCATTCTTGCTTTTATTTTGATAGCTTTGTCTGTAATTTGGTTTGTGTTGCTTTTGTTTTTACAAAGTCCAGCAGATTTTAAAAACGTCTATTTATCTTTAGAAACAAAACATGATTTAAATATGATTAAAGGCATAAATGGAGTTTTAGATGTGTATAAAAACTCTAAATTTTTAGTGATTAAATATAACAAAAAACTTACAAGTGAAGAAGAAATTTTAGCGATTATTGAAAAATAATCGCTTTTATACAAAATGCTTTTCTTTTAAAATCACATATAATTTTAAAGTAGAAATAAAGAAAGTTAAAATAGCAGGTCCAAGGATAATACCCCAAAAACCAAAGCTTGAAATTCCTGCTATCATCGCAAAGAAAATTAAAAGTTCGTTAATTTGTGTTGGAATTTGAACAAGTTTTTCATTGATCCATTTAATGATGTAAGGCTTTACTAAAGTATCTGCGATAAAAGATATCATTACTACGCTATAAATGAAAATCACTAAAGCACCGCTTAGATTGTTATTTGCAAATTCATATAAAGAAACAGGCACATAAATTAATGCCCCGCCTACAACAGGGATTAAAGAGCTAAAGCAAAATAATATCCCCATTAAAATCGCATCATAACCATAAAATTTAGTAATGATAGCAAAAAGCACCCCTTGTAAAATGGCATTTAGCACCATAGAATAAAACACCACAGACATTACATTGCTCACTTCGCTTAAAATACCTTGAGTTTCTTCTTTTTTCATAGGTACTATGCTTTTTATATAGCCAATGAGTTGGGCTCCATAAAGATTAGCAAAGAAATAAAATACGCAAATTAATACCATATCAGTTAGAAATTTAGTGCCAAATTTAGTAGCGCTTGAAAGATAGGTTAAAACATTTTTAGAGATAGAATTTAAGTCAATACTTGCTAGTGCTTCTTTGATTTTGGGTTCTATAAAGCTTAAAGATTCAGGTAAGTGTAGGGAATAATTTTTAAAATATTCTATGGTATTGTGAAAATAGCTTATATCAAAACCTTTTGCAGCCTTTGCTAGTTCTATAATGGCATATACAAAAGGTATAAAAAATAAAGCCAGCATAAAAGCAGTAGTAGCTGCTGCTGCAACGACTTTTTTACCTTTGAAAATATTTAAGAATTTAACATTAACATTAGAAGTAGAAACAGCCATTAAGCTTGCTATGGCTATATTCATCAAAAAAGGTTTAAATAAAAAAAGTACCCAAAATAAAATAAATAAAATAAAGCTAATCAAGAAAAAATTACTATTTTTCATCAAATAAACCCTTGTTGTATTTTAATTTTAAAACATCAAAGCTTTTTAAGCTTGCAATGCGGCCTTTGGCTGTTCTTTCTATATAGCCATTTGCTAGTAAATATGGCTCTATCACATCTTCTATGGTGTTTTCATCCTCACTCAATGCTGCAGCTATACTAGAAAGTCCTATAGGTTTTCTTTTAGCTTCAGTTAAAAGCTCTAAATACCGTAAATCCATCGCGTCAAAACCAAGCTCATTTACCCCTAAGGAATCAAGTGCTTGTTTAGCTCTTTTTTCGCTAATGATTTCTTCATCATTTACATCAGCAAAGTCTCTTACACGCTTAAGCAATCTTAATGCTATTCTTGGGGTTGAGCGACTGCGTTTGGCTATCTCTAAAGAAGCTTTTTTTTCACAAGTTTTATTAAGCTTTAGAGCTGCTTTTTCTAAAATGATAGCAAGTTCTTCATTTTTATAAAATTCCAAGCGAAATTGCATACCAAAGCGATCGCGTAAAGGATTGCTTAGCATGCCTGCTCTTGTAGTAGCGCCTATTAGAGTAAATTTAGGCAAATCGATTTTGATTGTTTGTGCAGCGGGGCCACTACCGATGATAATATCAAGACGAAAATCTTCCATAGCAGGGTAAAGCACTTCTTCTATGGCAGGGCTTAAGCGATGAATTTCATCGATAAATAAAATATCTCCCTCGCTAAGGTTGGTTAAAATCGCAGCTAAGTCCCCGCTTTTTTCTATCATAGGTGCAGCGGTAGTTTTGATATTTGCATTCATTTCATATGAGATAATATTTGCTAAAGTTGTCTTACCAAGTCCTGCAGGCCCACTAAAAAGGATATGATCTAAACATTCGTTTCTTTTTTTAGCAGCTTTGATGAAAATTTCTAAATTTTTTTTAATGTTTTCTTGTCCTATGTAGCCATCAAAATTTGAAGGTCTAAGACTTGTTTCATAAGTTTCATCAGGGGAGAATTTTTCAATCTCTACGATTCTATCCATATTTTTTCCATTTTATTTTGTAAGAAATTTTAATTTTATCTAAAATTTGCTAAAATAAACATTTAAACTTAGATTATAGAAGTTTTTATGGGAATTTTAGAGCAATTAGAGTTAGATTACGAGCTTGAAGAAATCGAGCGTTTTTTGTATTTTTTTAGAAGTCTTTGTGATGTTTTAGAGCCTTTGATAGTAAAGCTAAGCAGTGATAGCTCAAAATACAAAGAAGCTTTAAAAGACTTAGAGCAAAATATTCACAATGTGGTTTGGGCTGCTAAAAGATTAAATTTAGATGAAATTGCAAATTTTTGCACATTTTGTGAGGAAATTATGCAAGAAGCAGCTAAATTTGATGGGCCTGCTAGTGATGAATTTGTGGATTGGATGTTTTTAGTGGGTGAGCAGCTTGATAGATATTGCAGTGATTATGAAAAAAATGCTTCTTTTTTAAGTGTATTTAACCCTCAAATTGCAAATGTTCCTGATAAAATTTCTAAATAACGGGGACGACTTGGCTTCGACAGGAGTAGAGTGGCCTTGGTGGCATGTCGCTTTGAGCAAAGCGTATAAAGCTCAAATTAAAATTAAACGCAAACAACGTTAAATTTGCTCCTGCTTACGCTAAAGCTGCGTAAGTTCAGTTGAGCCTGAATTTTAAGTGATACTATCTAGCTTAGAATTTGGTCATTTTTGATAGTGTAGATTGAAATTTGACAAGTTTTAATTGAAGTTAAAGTCTTAGTCTAGCTTGAAATTTTGGAAGGTGAGTTTGGCTAGATGAAATTTTCACCTTTGCTAAGCATGTAGATGCCGTGGTTGTTTTATTTTTGGACAGGGGTTCAATTCCCCTCGTCTCCACCAAATTTAATCTTTCATATATCGATTTATTAGAATTTAATATTTTAATAATATAATTTCATCAAAGGTTCCTTGCTACTGATAAGACTTCAAGGAAGGCTTCTTTTTAGATAGGTAGTGAGGTCTTTTAATAATACTTTATTATTCTTTCTTTTGTTACAATTTCTTCATCTAAAATATATTTTTTTATTTTCTCATAAAAATATATATCGTTTTTTTCATATTTTCTTTGTATAGCCCAATTGATGTAGTCAATAAGCTGTAAATTAACACTAGAGGCACTACAATGGTGAAAAATATCATATCTTATATTTAAGTTATTATTAGTTATATAAGTATTTACGCCATTTTTTATTGCTTTGATTTGAGTTTGTTTGTTTTTTTGAACGGGTAAATTATCTGTTACTACTATAAAGTTTTTTGATATTTTAAGTTTTTCTAGTAGTTTTATGATTGCATAGCTCAAATTTTCAGCGTAAAAATTAGATTTTTCTTTTATTTTTTCAGGTATGACTTTTGGTTTTTCTAATATATAAGAATAGATTTGTATATCATTGTCTTCAAATTTAGAGATCAGATTAAAAAGATGTTCTCTTATGTGCTTGTTATCTTCGCATGCATGAAATTTCTCTATATCTAGTCTATTATTTAAAGGATTTAAGTTTCTTTCAAGTAAAGAATATCTATAAGATGAGATAGTTTCGTGTAATTTAAAAGGGCGTTTTTTAACTAAAAAGCTAAACATGTAGTATTTAGAACCTTTTTCACTAAAATCCATATCTCCGGATTCATCTACGAAAAAATACAAAACATCTTCAAAAGATTCCAAAAATGATTTTTCGTTAATTTTAAAATCTATCTTCTCAACTTTATTAATATTGTCAAAACTAATAAGATTTAAAATTTCTATAATTTCTCTACGAATATTTTTATCACAATTGTTAAAATCAAAAATGTATTTAGGGTTTACTTTAAAAGTTATCTTTTTCCATATTCCATCAAAGGAATACTCTAAATTTGTATCCTCTAGCTTATCTGCTATATCAAAGTATCTTTTTTGTTTTAGTAAATTTTGAATAAGTTTTATAGCTTTATTATCTGATATATCCATCGTTTTATCTTTCTTTAAAATAAAAATATATTATATTTAATTCTAATTTAAACTACAATATAAAGCCCAATAAGCATTTTCTTAGCATTTTAAAAAGTTCTTTTTGTTATCATTTTAAAAAATACTAAGGTTGTTCTATGAATTTTTATGAAGAAATTAAAAAATATCTTGATAATAATCTTTTTACCAACTATGCTCTAGAGGTGGATTTTCCAAATATTTATAATTTTACTAAAAATGAAAACACATATAAAACAATCTTAGATAATATAATCTGTCTATACAACGCCACTCAAAGAAATTTTCAAAATTATAACGAACATCAATTTGAAGATGAATTTATATCAAAAGTGTTAGACATTTTAGGTTGGAAATTTATAAGACAAGATGAAAAGATCATACAAGGTAAATTAGAAAAGCCTGACTTTTTGCTTTTTAGTGATGAAAATATAAAAGCAAATTATGAAAATTTAGACAAAGAAACAAAAAAATCAAGCAATGAATTCACTATCATCATGGAGTCAAAAGCCTATAATGTGCAAATAGATAATAAAAAAGTAAAAGAAAATCCCCATTTTCAAATTTTAAGATATCTTAGTAATCTTAAGAAAAATTATGGCTTTTTAACTAATGGTAGATTTTGGCGTTTTTATGATAACTCTACACTTAGTGCAAACAAGGTATTTTATGAGATAAATTTAGAACAAATCATAAAAGATAAAAATTACCAAGCTTTTGCGTATTTTTATAGTATTTTTGCTTCAGCAAGTTATACAGAAGAAAAACACATAGAAAAATCTTTACAAGTTAATAAAGAATCAAAAATAAAAATAGAAGATGATTTAAAATCTATCATCTATGGAACTAATGGCAATGAATCTTTATTTGAATTTATAGGTTCTAAGATTTATAACAAAACTAAAGCTGATTTAAAGCTAATCTATGAAAATTCTTTATATTTTGTGTTTAGGCTTTTATTTATTGCTTATTTTGAAGATAAATTTGAAAATATCTTAGAAAAGCATAAATACTTCAAAAGCAAAATTAGCATAAAAACTTTATTGCAAAATTTAAGCGATGATGAAAGCTCAAGTGCTGGCTTTGGCGATTTAGAAATGATATTTCAAATTTATAATAAAGGCAAAGGCAATTTTGACATGCCTGTTTTCAATGGTGGGTTGTTTGATGAGAGCAAAACCACTCTTTTAAACACACCAAAGATTTTCAGCGATAAAGACTTGAAGAAAATTTTAGAACAATTATTATACTACAAAGATAAAAATTTAACTTTTAAAAGAGATTATAAAACCTTAAGCATAGAGCATTTAGGCACGATTTATGAAGGCTTGCTTTCTTACTTTTTTGAAGTAGCAAATGAAGATATTTACTATGTAAGCTATAAAGAAAAATCAAAAGAAATAGAGTGTTATTTTGATAATTATGACTTTAAAATTTTAGAAAAATCAAAAAAATTAGAAAAATACACCTTTTATGAAAAAGGACAAATTTATCTAAAAAATACCAGCAACTCAAGAAAAGCAAGTGCAAGCTTTTATACACCTCAATCCATAGCTAATTTTTTAATCCAAAGTGCTTTAAAAGACAAACTAAACAATGAAAACATTTTGAAATTTAAAATTCTAGACAATGCTTGCGGTAGTGGGCATTTTTTAGTTGGAGTTTTAAATGCTATCACGCATATTGTTTTATCAGATTTTGAACATTTTACAAATTTAAAGCAACTCCACGAACAAGAAAAAGAAAATATCGCAAATCATATAAAAGATTTCACGCAAGATTATGAGTTAGATGAAAGTGATGTTTTAAAACGACTTTTGCTAAAACGCATTATTTATGGAGTGGATTTAAATCCATTTAGTATAGAGCTTACTAAGCTTAGTCTTTGGATAGATAGTTTTATCTTTGGAACCCCACTTTCTTTTATAGAACATCACATAAAATGTGGCAATGCTTTGCTAGGCTCAAGTATAAGTGATTTTGAAAATTTAATAAAGCAAAATAAAGAAAATATTTTCACAAATTCCATTACTCAAGAATTTGAAATTTTACAAGAAGTATTTGAAAAGCTTGATAATCTACAAGATACCAACGAAGAACAAATCAAACAATCCAAACAAATCTATCAAAATGAAATCACACCAAAACTTGATAAGTTAAATTTATATCTAAACTATATCAACTCACTTCATTTTGCTAACAAAGAAGAATTACAAATTCTAAAAGCCCTAAGTCAAGATGATATACAAAATTTAAGCCAAAATAAACAAGCAAAAGCTATCATTAGCAAATATCAAAAAGAATTTAACTTCTTTAATTATGAGTTAGAATTTCCTGAAATCATAGAAAATCAAGTCTTTAAAGGCTTTGATATTATCATAGGTAATCCACCTTGGGATAAAACTAAATTTAGTGATGATGATTTCTTTCCACAATATAAAAGCGATTATAGAAGCTTAATTGCTAGCAAGAAAAAAGAAATTCAAGACAATTTGCTAGCAAAAGATTATATAAAGCAAAATTATGAAAAACAAAAAGCATATATAAATGATTTAAACGAGTATTATAAAAAAGCTTATCCGCTAAATAAAGGTAGTGGAGATGGAAATTTATTTCGTCTTTTTGTAGAAAAAAATCTTTCTCTTTTAAAACAAGATGGAAATTTAGCTTATGTGCTTCCTAGTGCTTTGATGTTTGAAGATGGAAGTTTGACTTTAAGAAAAGAAATTTTAGAAAATAAAACTTTAGAATATTTTTATAGTTTTGAAAATAGACAAGCTATATTTGCTGATGTAGATTCAAGATATAAATTTGCTCTTATGCTTATAAAAAACACACAAGCAAATAATGCCCATAAGATCAAAACGATGTTTTATAAAACAGATATAAACTCATTAAAAAACAAAGATGAAATTTTAACTCTAAATTTAGAAGATATCAAAAAGTTAAGCCCAACTCACCTAGCCTTAATGGAGCTAAAAGACAAGCAAGCTTTAGAAATTCTAAGAAAATGCTACAATGCTTTTCAAACCTTGTCTTTTGATTATATAGATTTTAGAAATGAACTTCATATGACAAATGATAAAGATTTGTTTATAGAAGAATTTGAGGAAGGACTTTTGCCCTTATATGAAGGTAAAATGATACATCAATTTAATGCAAATTTTAGCCAAGCTACTTATTTTTTAAAAAAGGCTCATTTTGATGAGCGTTTAAAAAGCAAAGAACTTTCAAGAGCTAAAAAGGCCACCGGCGAAGAACTAAAGCCTGATTTGATAAAATATGATAGAGAATTTTTTAGACTTGCTTATAGAGCTGTTGCAAGTGATACTAATGAAAGAACCTTGATAGCTTCTTTACTACCAAAAAATTGTGGTTTTGGAAATAGTATGTTTGCAAATGCACCAAAACAATATATTTTAAAAGATGATGAAAATTGTATAGATGTAGTGCCTTATGAAAGAATTTTGCTTGTTTTGGCTTTGTTAAATTCTTTAGTGGTTGATTTTATCATAAGAAATATGGTGCAAATCAATGTAAGTAAAACCTACTTAGAAAGAATTCCTCTGCCTCAACCAAGTGATGATGAAATTCAAAATAATGAAATCTATAAAACCCTAGCTAAAAATGCCTTGCTTTTACAGCTTTACAATGATCAAAATCATCATTTTGATGAGCTAAAACAAGAATTTAACATAAATGATGATGAAATTCCAAAAACTAAAAAAGCTTATGATATCTTAAGAGCAAAAAATGATTTATTAGTTAAAGAGCTTTATAGTTTAAGTGATGATGAATTTTCTTACATGATAAGCACTTTTAAAGTCTTAAATGAAAAACAAAGTGAATATGTAGCATTATTAAGGAATTAAGATGGGAGAATATATTTATTATTTGCCTGATGAAAATGGAGATAAAAAAGAATTTAAAACAAATGCAAATTCTATCATAATCGTAGGTGCTAATGGCTCAGGTAAAAGTAGGCTTGGAGCTTGGATGAAAAATAATGAAAATATACATATTATTGCTTCAAAAAGATTGTATTATATAGATGAAAAAATTGAATACGTGTATTCAGATGCGTCAGATAGTAATAACTTAGAGATAAAAGATATACAAGATGACTATACTACTGTGATATCTAATTTATTTTTTAAACAACTTAGGGAAATTCTTTTGAGAAACAAAGAAGAGCCTATTACAACTTGTGTGGATTATTTATTTGATATTTTTAAAGAAACCACACAGAAAGAATTAGGAATAAATCATGATAATAAATTTTATATAAAACATAAAGATTATGAAATAATTAATTTTAGCAGAGGAGAAGAATTGATTTTATATTCAATAGCTAAAATATTAACAATACCAATTAAGGACAATAAACAACAAACTATTATAATTGATGAGCCAGAATTACACTTACATCCATCTTTAACTAACAGACTTTGGAGTGTTTTAGAAAAGCATAGGCAAGATTGTTTATTCATATACATAACGCATGATTTAAATTTTGCCGCAAATCATATAGAAGCGGATAAATTTTGGATTAAATCTTACAATGGGCAAAAATGGGAAATAGAAAAAATAGAAAAAAATGATATGTCGCAAGAATTATTTTTAAAACTTTTAGGTGCTAGAAGAGATATTTTATTTGTAGAGGGAAAAAGTGAAAGTTTAGACACTAAAATTTATAGCATATTATATCCACAATATCAAATCATACCATGTAGTAGTTGCGAAAATGTTTTAAACTATACAAAAACTTTCAACGAACAAAATGCCTTGCATGGTTTTAATGCTTATGGGATTATAGATAGAGATTTTAGAACACAAGAGGAAATAGATAGTGCAAATAAAAATAAAGTGAAAGTTTTAGAAGTGGCTGAAGTTGAAAACTTATTTTTATTAGAATGTATTATTTTAGCTATTTTAGAACAATCAGATGCAAGAGAAAAATTTGAAGAAGTAAAAGATTATATCTTTGAAATAAAATATAAAAATGTTCTACAAAGTCAAATTTCAGAAAAATTAGAAAAAGAAGTAAAACATAAATTAAAATCTATATTTAAAGAATCAAAAACACCCAAACAAATACAAGAAAAGATTGGTTCTTTGGAGCAACTAATAGGTTTTGAAAACTTACATAAAGATATTGAAAATAAATTTAATTCTGTATATGAAAGTAAAGATTATGATGAATTGTTAAAAATATTTAATCAAAAAGGAATTTTTAAAGATGGTGTATTTTTAAGCAAAGTAGGCAAAACAAAAGATACTTATACAAAATCGGTTTTAAAATTATTAAGAGAAAATGAAGAGCTTAGAAAAGAAGTTTTAAAATATATTCCAAGTTTTAAAGAATAATTCTTTGCAAGATAATCCTTGCAAAGAATTTATACAAATAAAGAATTCACACTTTCGTTGTGATAAACTCTGCGTATTACCTCGCCAAAGATAGGTGCTACGCTTAGGACTTTGATTTTATCCATTTGTTGTTTTAAAGGTATAGTGTCAGTTACTACTAGCTCATCAAGCGCATCTTTGGCTATTCTTTCATAAGCTACACCACTAAGAACAGGGTGAGTACAGCAAGCTATAACTGACTTTGCACCTTTGCTTTTAAATACTTCAGCAGCTTTTACTATGGTTCCTGCTGTATCGATGATATCATCTACTAAAATCACTTCTTTATCTTTTACATCACCGATGATGTTCATTACTTCGCTTTCATTAGCTTTTTCGCGTCTTTTATCTACTATAACTATATCAAGCCCTAAAGCTTTTGCTACGCTTCTAGCTCTTGCTATACCGCCTATATCAGGACTTGCGATGATAGGATTTTTATAGTTTTTATTTTTGATATAATCATTAAAAATAATACTTCCATAAAGATTATCCACCGGTATATCAAAAAAGCCTTGAATTTGTCCAGCATGTAAGTCTATAGTAGCTACTCTATCTACTCCTGCTGATTCTATAAGATTTGCTACTAATTTTGCAGTAATAGGCACTCTAGGACTTGCTTTTCTATCTTGTCTAGCATAGCCAAAATAAGGGATGATAGCTGTGATAGAGCTTGCACTTGAGCGACGCAATGCATCTGTCATGATTAAAAGCTCCATTAGATTATCATTTGTTGGAGCACAAGTGCTTTGTATGATAAACACATCTTTACCACGCACGCTCTCATCGATTTGAATGCTAATTTCACCATCGCTAAAACGCTTCACACCTGCATTGCTTAGAGGCAGTGAAAGGTATTTTGAGATTTTTTTAGCAAATTCCTCATTTGCTGAACCAGAAAATATTTTATATCCACGCATATATTAAGCCTTAGAAAGTTTTCTGTGATGATATAAAATTTTTTTTGAAAATACAATAAAACATATTAAAAGCCATGTAATCTTTTTAAATCCGCATCAATAGGAAATTTATTTCCATCTTTATCTACGCTTACATAAGTTACCACAGCTGAAGTTACATGCATGCAATACACACGGCCATATTCATTAGCTCTTTGAGTAACTACTTCTACTTCTACGGTGATGGATGTATTGCCTGCTTTGATGATTTTTGCATAGCAAGATACCAAATCACCTACGAAAATCGGCTCTTTAAAAATGATTTTATCTACCGCAACCGTGACAACTCTTTGTGGGGAGAGTTCTCTTGCAGCAATGGCTCCGGCTAGATCAATTTGTGACATGATCCAACCACCAAAGATATTACCAGCGGGGTTTGTATTGCTTGGCATAGCTATAACTCTTAGCTTAGGTTCTCCCATATCTTTCATACATTCTCCTTGTGTTTTAAAAAAAACATTATAATTAAGTTTTAAAAATAAAGAAAGGTAAAAAATGAATGATTTTAAGCAAATAGCAAAAATTGTGAAAAATAGGAAACAAAATATCAATAGTCTTTATAATATACTTCAAACTAATCAAAGTCATCCTTTGATAGATAGAGCTTTAGAACTAGCTAATCTTGAAAATGAAAAAAGCAATGTTTTGGCAATGTTGCGTCGTTTGGTAGATTTAAAAGAGGAAAATTTAGTCCAAGAGCTTGAGAAAAAAGGTTTAAATGAAGAAGAAATTTCTCAAATAAAATATAAAGTTTTTTCTTTAGTAAGAGCCTTTTATGAAGTAGAACACCAAGATTTAATCGATGAGATTAAGAGTAAAAATTTACTTGATGAGTTTTATTTGGCTTTAGTTCAAGGTGTGCATAATATAGGTGTAGTTATGAATTCTTTTGAGCTTGTTTGGAGTAAGCAAATTTTAGATACAAATAATAAAATTTTAAAAGAACAATTTCCAAATTTAAGCGATGCTTTGGAGTTTTTAAAACAAAATGAGCTTTATCAGCTTAATCAAGATGGCGAAATTTGTGAAAGAAGCTATGGGGCTTTAGTTAAAATAGGAACACTTTGGAGATTTTTACCTTATGCAAAGGCTTTTGAAAATGAAGTTTTAAAGCTTGAATATGAGTTTGATAAACTTTTAGAAAAACTAAGAAATTGTGCGTTAGATGATGAAAAAAATGCTTATATTGACTATATAGAAAAATTAAAATTTGCTTTTTGTGAAAAAGATAATAATGAAGTGGTTAAAAAATGGCAAGAAGCAGAGCTTGCGTGGATGGAAGTAAAATGCCCATTACAAATTGGTCATCCTTTAGAATACTATGAAGACTCTTACACACATGCAGTAGCACTTGAGTGGGATATACGCTTAGAAGATGCGAGTGATTTTAATGCGAGTGAGTTTAAAGATAAAATCAAAGAAAGCTTTGCAATGGTGTATGCAAATTTAGATGAAGAAGATGAAGCTTTGTTTGATGAAGTGAATTTTAATCTTGAAAAAACTCAGCTTTATATTTGTATGCCTATGATTTTTTATGGAGCAGAGCTTAAGGGACTTTTTTCTGCTCAAGTAGTACCAAATGATGAGTATGTAAGCAATATAGCAGGCAAAAAGATCTTTGCTTTTTTAAATTATGTTTATGAAAATGCTAAAACCAAGCCTTTTATGAAGCTTTCTTCTATGGTATTTGAAAAAGAATTTTTAGATTATGGGAGAGAAATTTTATTTTATAATGAAAAATTATGGAAAAGAATTTATGAAGTTTCCACTATAGGTCATGAGTTTGGGCATATTTTCTTTGTGGCAAATGATAGCGAAAAGAAAATGAATGAAAGTGGTGTGTTTAAAAATATAGAAGAGTTTAAAGCTACTGCGGGTGGGCTTGTAAATTTCTTTTTGCATGAAGAAGATGACTTAAAGCTTCCTGTGTTTTATGAGCTTATTAAAAGGGCTATAGGATTGATTGCTTGGCAAAGAGTAGATGAGGTTAAGCCTTATTATACAGAAGGTTTGATTCATTTATCATTGTTGTTTAAATCAGGGGTGTTATCTTTTGCAAATGAGAAATTAAACATTAAATTTGATGAGGAAGCTTATGAAGCCTTTAAAGCTGTGTTTATGCAAAATTACTATAAGTTAGCAAGACATTATATGTTAAAAGAAGATGCTAAAAATTATTTAGATGAGTTTTGTCTTTTAGAAGATGAGGTGTTTTTACCACTTGATGAAGAGTGTAAGGAATTTGTAAAATACTACTATGAATTACATAAACTTTATGGTAATGAAATTGACGAAAGTGGAGAGTTTGAAAAATACTCTAATGTAAAATAAAATTTTATCAAGAAGAACTTAGCTTTCTTCTTGATATTTGCTATTTTCTAATGCTTTTTCCATATCTTTTTGCGTTTTTAAAATAGCTTTGCTAAAGCCATTTAGCACTGAAAATGGAGCAAATTGCGCCGCTCTTTTTTCTCTTGGCATTGGCGGAAATTGTTTTGATTTTTGATATTTTTTATCTATTATATCTTTATAATCATCATGCATTATGACCTCCTATTAAAGAAGTAATTTCTTTGGTTTCATTATCTAAGCTTGAAGCTTTTAAAATAGCTTTTTTACCAAATTTTTGCATGATTTGAAGTCTTGCTTTTTGGAGCTTTTCTTCTTTTTCAAGTTGATTTTTTTCTTGCAAAATTGCATTAAAATCACTAAATAAATTTAGTTCTTGGAAATTTTCTTGAGTTTTATCTGTGATATTATTTAAACTTAGGCTGATTTTTCTAATGCTTAAGTTTTTATCGCTGATTTTGCAAAAAAGTTCTAAGGCTTTTTTATTGATGATTTTTAAAGAATGGGTAAAATTTTCTAAATTTATACTTCCATGAGCATTTTTAGGTATAGTTCTTCCGTAATTATCCTTAGTAATAGCTCCTTTGTAAGAACTCAAAAAACTTGAATTTTCTAAATTGCTTTTATCGTATTGTATATCTAGTGTGATATGGTTTGTTTTAAGGTTATTTTGTATAAGTTCAAGCACTAAATGATCGACAAGTTCTTTTAAAACTTTCATTGCTTGAGTGTTATCATATGCAAAAGGTAAAACCTTAGCCATGACTTTAGAGTGATTTTGCGATTTGTAGTTTTTAATATCTTTCATTGTGCAAGTTTCAATACCCCATGCATGATCGATTAATAATTCAGCATTAACACCAAAGTGCTTATAAAGCAAAGCTTCGTGTTTTAAAGAAAATCTTGCAAGATCTCCCATAGTATGAATGTTTAAATTCGCAAGTTTTAAGGCAATGCCTTTACCTATACGCCAAAAATCTTTTAAAGGTTTGTGCTGCCATAATTTATATCTATATAATTTTTCATCTAAAAAGGCTATAAGTAATCCATTTTCATCTACTTGTTGTCTTTTAGCAAGTATATCCATGGCAATTTTAGCTAAGTACAAATTTGTGCCTATGCCTGCTGTTGCGGTGATTTTACTTGTATGCAAAATATCAAGTAAAACCTTAGTAAGTAGCTCATAAGCTGATAGTTTGTATTTTTCAAGATAAGAACTAAGATCGATAAAAACTTCATCAATAGAGTATATATGGATATCTTTTGCATCAAAATACTTCAAATAAATGCTGTATATTTTTGTGCTAAATTCTATATAAGTTGCCATTCTAGGTTTAGCGATGATGTAATCTAGTTCTAAATTTAAATCATTTTCAAGTTCTAATGTATCAAAACTTTTAGCTTTAAAGCGGTGTTTTTGAGCTTGTTTTAATCTTTCTTGGTTGATTGAATGGATTTTTTGTTTAAACTCAAAAAGCCTTAACCTACCGGGTATATTGTAAGTTTTCAGTGCAGGTGAAACTGCTAGTATGATGGTTTTATCTGTTCTTGATTCATCTGCTACAATGAGATTAGTTGTTAAAGGATCTAGATTTCTTAAAACACATTCAGCTGAAGCGTAAAAAGATTTCAAATCAATAGAAGCATAAATTTGCATAGTATGTGGAGCTTGCCTTTAGATTTATTAAGTTTGACAGTATTAATTATAACAATAAAAACTATTAAAATAGATGAAAGGAAATGAATTTTATAATGTGGCGGACAGAGAGGGATTTGAACCCTCGAGACCCGTTAAGATCTGCACCCTTAGCAGGGGTGTGGTTTCAGCCACTCACCCATCTGTCCGTATTAAAAGGGAAAGTATATCTTATTGTTTATAAGATATACCTTAAATTTATACACTAAGATAAGCTATGATTAAAGTTATAACAAAACCAGCACCTAAAACTGCGATTTGTTTGCCTCTGTCTTTGCGTATAGCTATGATAGTGATTAAAAGTCCTGAAATATAAAGGATTATCATAGCAAGTGCAAAAGCTAGTCCAAGCACAGAAAAATACCACATACCTTTATCTTTATGAAGCAAAATCATATTGCCAAGTAAACTTCTTTCTTTTGTGATGATTTCATAGTTATTTTCATCTATTTTAATAATACTTGCAGTATAGCTTATAGTGCCAAGCTCTATACCATCACCTTTTTTGTTAAGTTTTGGTTCTAAAGATGAAGGAAGTTTTAAGTTATTTTTCTTTAAAAAATCAATTAAAAATTCAGCTTCAGCACCTTCTTGGATAATGGCTTGAACTTTTTGACTTTGAATTTTAGCTCCACTTTCTCCATCAAAACCAGCTATATAGGCAAAACCAGTAACAGCATATAAAAATGCTAGTGGCAAGAAAAATAAGCTAATGTAAATGTGAATTTGTCTGAATAATTTGTTTTTATTCATTTTTAACTCCTTTTTTAAAAATAATGAAAAGTATATTATTAAAAAATGAAGTGAAAATAAAATTTAATCTTTTTTAAATTTACGGGCTAGAGTAAAAAAGCTTCGAATGGTTCCATAAAGTACATATAAACTTGCAACGATTAACGCACTTTCTAAAAAATACAAATAAAGCATGGAAAATAAGATTACTAAAAGGATTAACACTTTTAAAACATTTGCACGTTTTAAATCGATTTTTTTAAAGCTTGGATATCTTATATTACTTACCATTAAAAAAGCTAAAAGCATTTGAATACATACTATCATTAAAGAAAAATCACGCAAAAAATCATAATATAAATAAGCACTAACCCATAAAGCGCTTACAACTGCAGCTGTTGGTATAGGAAGTCCTATAAAAACCGAAGGTTCATAAGTACCTGTGGTGACATTAAATCTTGCTAAGCGTATGGCACCAAAAACTACAAATAAACCTGCTATTAAGGAGCCAAAACGACCATATTCATAACCTATGCTCATATAAAAAAGCATAGCAGGTGCTACACCAAAGGCTATTAGATCTGCTAGTGAGTCAAACTCAACTCCAAATTTAGAAGTTGAATTTGTAGCTCTTGCAACGCGACCATCTAAACCATCGCAAATTAATGATAAAATGATATAAATTAATGCTTTATCAAAGTTTTGATTAATAGAAGCAATCACTGAAATAATGCCTAAAAATATGGAAGCAGCTGTAAAAAGATTAGGTAAAATATAAATTAGTTTAAAATTCATGGATTTAAATACCCTATCAATGCACCAATGCGTACTTTGTCATTTTCATTTACGCAAATTCTAGTATCTTTTGGAAGTAATAAACTCACACTACCATCAAACATAAAACCTATATTTTGTCCATGGTTTAAATGATGACCAAAATCATCAATATGAGCTTTTCTATTTAAAGCACCAAAAATGATACGTAATGCCCATTGTTTGCCTTTAGAGCGTGCTAAAAATAGCATTCTTTCGCCCATTAAATTTGTATTTTTCATAAATGGACATAAAAAAAGCCCGTGTCTTAGCCTAGTTTCTTCTATATCCATATCAAGTGGAGCTATGATATTGCCTTGATGAATGATATTGTTTATAATTTGCACTTCTATACATTCGCCAAGCTCTTTATATGAGCTTGTTTTAATGCTTTTTATTTTTCCTTCTATGGGAGCTATGATAGTATTTGGATCTGCTATATAATCGATTTTACTAGTTCTAAAAAGACAAGCAAAAAGTATAAAAATACACCATAAAAGCCAAGAAAATCCCCATATAAATTGAGCTATTGCAAAAACTATAGCTAGAACTATGAGTAAATTCCAGCTAGCCTTTGCAATAAAATTTGTTTTCATTAGTTATCCTTAGTAGCTTCTTGCTCTTTTTCTTCTAAGCGCGTTGGAAGATTATTTTTTTCCTCATAGTTTTTAATAATCTCTCTTACTTTAGCACCATCAATAGTTTCTTCTTCATAGAGTGCTTGTACCATTACTTCTATAGCACCGCTATAAGTTTTTAAAATTTCTTTTACACCCGCATAGCGTTCATCTAAGGTTTTCTTCACGTACTCATCTAAATCTTGAGCCATTTTATCAGAATAATCTTTGATAGTTTGTCCGCCACTTAAGAATGTATTTCTTTGTTTTTCAAGCACCATTAAACCCGCGATTTCACTCATACCATACATAGAAATCATAGCTTTTATGATATCAGTTGCACGCTCAAGGTCATTGCTTGCGCCAGTTGAAATTTCTTTAATGAAAATTTCTTCAGCTGCACGCCCACCTAAAAGCACATCAACTTCAGCTAAAAGTTCATGTTTTTGCATTAAAAATTTATTTTCTTCAGGGGTATTAAGCGTATACCCTAAAGCTGCTAAACCACGCGGTATAACAGAAACTTTACTTACTTTTTTGGCACCTTTTGTGGTTTCAGCAATTAAGGCATGGCCACATTCATGATAGGTTACGATTTTTTTCTCTTTATCATTAATTCTACGTGATTTTTTCTCAAGTCCTGCTATAGCTCTTTCTACTGCTTCAACTAAGTCTTTTTGTTCTACATGTTTTTTAGAATCCCTGCCCGCAAGTAAAGCTGCTTCATTAATGATATTTGCTAAATCAGCACCCGCAAGACCTGCTGTTAATCTTGCGATATCTTCTACCTTTACTTCAGGTGAAATTTTAACATCTTTCATATGAACTTTTAAAATATCACATCTACCTTTAAAATCAGGCTTATCTACTAAGACTTGTCTGTCAAAACGTCCCGGTCTAAGCAATGCCGCATCTAAGACTTCAGGGCGGTTTGTCGCTGCTAGTACGATTACCGGTGAGCTTTCAGTACCAAAGCCATCCATTTCTGCTAGAAGTTGGTTTAAAGTTTGTTCTCTTTCGTCATTTCCACCCATCATGCCACTTGCTGCACGTGATTTACCTATAGCATCAATTTCATCTATAAATACAATAGCCGGAGCTTCTTTTTTAGCATTTTCAAATAAATCTCTAACCCTGCTAGCTCCAACACCCACAAACATTTCTATAAAAGATGAACCTGATACGCTAAAAAATGGTACATCAGCTTCGCCTGCTACTGCTTTTGCAAGTAAAGTTTTACCTGTACCTGGAGGACCTACAAGCAAAAGTCCTTTTGGAATTTTTGCTCCAAGATTGATGTATCTTTCAGGATATTTTAGAAAATCAACAATTTCTTTAACTTCTTCTTTTGCTTCTTCAACACCTGCAACATCATTGAATTTAACTTTTGGTTTTTCTGAATTTACAAGTTTTTTAGAGCTTCCTATGCCAAGTATGGATCCGCCCATATTTTTTTGCATACGAGAAGCTAAAAACATCCATATACCAAAGAAAATAAATACTGGTAAAACCCAAGAAAGCAAGATATCTATAAACCAATTACTTTCATTAAAAGCTCCATAAGAAACACCTTTTGAATCAAGTAAAGGCACAAAAGTAGCATCATTTGGAACTTTTTTAGTAATATATACCATATTTCCTGCTTTAGACACTGCTTTTATAGTGGTTTGGCCTATATTAACTTGGGCAATTTGATTATTTTCAATTAAAGTTTTTAATTCAGAATAAGTAACTTTTTTGGTATTTTCTCCACCCATAATACCCATGCTACCATCATCTGAAAATCCTTTAAATAAAAGAATCATCACAATGGCAAAAATAGCGAAAATAAAAATAGGGTTTTTATTGAAAAAGCTATTATTGTTTGGATTATCTTTTGGTTCGTTTGGTTTTTTATTCATTATTTTGTTTCCTTTTTGTAAGCTAAACTCAACCACTCTCCTTTGTGTTTGCATTCTAACAAAGTTAAATCTTTGAATTTATCTTTAATTCTTTCTTCATATTTGTTTAAAATACCAGATAAGATTAAAATTCCACCTTCTTTGGTTTTTTCTTTAAGATCTTTTTCTAGTATGATTAAAATATCAGCAATGATATTTGCCACAACTATATCATATTTATGTAAGCTTTTATTAATAGAACCTACCCAAATATCATCAAAGCTAACTTGATTTAATTTTGCATTTTCCTTGCTTGCAACTATGGCTAGCTCATCTGTATCGCAAGCTTGCACTTTAGCTCCAAGCTTTGCCATGATGATACTTAAAATCCCACTTCCGCAGCCTACATCTAAACAAAATTTGGAATCATCTGTGTATTTTTGTAAAAATTCTATACAAGTATAAGTGCTTTCATGATGTCCTGATCCAAAAGCTAAGGCAGGATCTATAATGATATTGATCTTATCTTGTATGGCTTCTTGCCAAGTGGTATGAATGTGGATATTGTCAATAGTTAAAGCTTGTATACCTTTTTTATACTCTTCTATCCAGTTTTTATTTTCTTTTTTTTCTAAAGTAGAATGAAAATAAATCTTAGTGTTAAATTTTTTGCATAATTTTTGATGAAAATTTTGTAAGGCTATTTGAATGAGTTCTATATCTTCTTCTGATCGTATATAAATGCCATTGTTTTTTTCTTCTATGGCGTCTATATCTAGAGAAAAAATAAGATCAAGGAATAAATCTAAATATTCCTTGTCTGTTTGAAAAAAAAGTTCGTAATAATGTGTTTGCATAAAAACTTATAATTAGCCTTCGTTTGTTCCTAAAACATCTTCAAGTTTTTCTTTTAATACTTGAGGTGTAAAAGGTTTTACGATATAGTTATTTACACCTGCTTTTAAAGCCGTAATAACTTCTGCCTTACCACCTTCTGTAGTTACCATAATAATAGGCATATCAGCGTATTTTTCTTCTGCTCTTACTTTTTTTACTAGTTCTAAGCCGTTCATTTCAGGCATATTCCAGTCGGTAATTAAAATTTTAATATCATCATTTTGTGAAAGTAAATCCCAAGCTTCAACTCCATGTTCAGCTTCTAAAACATCTTTATGACCTAATCTTACAAGAGTGTTTTTGATTATTCTTCTCATGGTAGAACTATCATCAACTACTAATAACTTCACTTTTTTTCCTTTATTCCGATGTAATTACATAAGTGTAATTGTATCGTTTTTATTTTTATTAATCAATTAAAAGTATATATTATACCATTTTAAAATAAAATTAGAATTTAATCACTCTCCATTTTTGTTATGGTTAAACTCAGGCACAATTTCCTTTAAAACTTTTGCAGGATCTGTGCTTTGGAGTAATTTTTCTATTTCTTGATTTAAAATTTTTAAATCTTTAATTTCGCTAGTGGTGACAAAAATGCTTTCATATTGAGTCTTTAAATCATCTTCATGGATTAAAAGCTCTTCATAAAGTTTTTCACCTTTTCTAAGTCCGGTGATTTTAATTTCTAATTTTTTATTAGAAAGCAAAAGCATTTTTTTAGCCAAATCCATAATTTTAACAGGCTCGCCCATATCAAGTACAAATAATTCTCCACCTTTAGCAATAGCTGCAGCTTGTAAAACAAGCTGCACAGCCTCATCTACTAGCATAAAATAACGCACTATATCAGGATGAGTAAGAGTAAGTGGTTCATTAGCTGCAATTTGAGCTTTAAATTTAGGTATTACACTTCCACTTGATCCTAAAACATTACCAAAACGCACACAGGCTACTTCAAAATTTTCACAACTTGAACTTAGTGCATAAAGCTCACAAATTCTCTTTGTACAACCCATGATATTAGTCGGTCTTACAGCTTTATCAGTGCTTATCATAACAAATTTAGCAACCTTGTAAGTCTTTGCAAGATCGATTAAATTTTTAGTACCTATGATGTTATTTAAAATAGCTGAATGTGGATTTTGCTCACATAAAGGTACGTGCTTGTAAGCTGCTGCGTGTAAAATCAAATCTATGTTTTTTTCTTGTAAAAGTTTTTCTAGAGCTTCTTTGTCTAATATACTCATCATGATAGGTTCAATTTTTTCTTTATGTAAGCTTAATTCTTCATTGATTTTATATAAATTATACTCGCTATGATCAAGCATAATTAAATGTTTTGCACCAAATTTAATACATTGTTTGCAAAGCTCGCTTCCTATAGTCCCACCAGCCCCACTAACTAAAACTATCTTATCTTTGATAAAATCAATCACGCAAGCATTATCTAAATCTTTTGGCTTACGTGCTAATAAATCTTCGATGCTTATATCTCTTGCTTCATTTTGTGTAAAAGAAAAAAGCTTTATATCATTAATCCCATAAGCAATAAGCTCATCAAAAAGCTTTTTGAGTTCTTCTTGCTCAAGTTTTAAAGCAATGATAGCAGTATGAATACCTTCGGCAGTATATTTTCTAATAGCTTCTTTTTCTTCAACTATAAATTTATCACAATAAGTACCTATTAAATTTTTACGCTCATCTACCACAGCTACGGGGAAAAGTCCTAAGCTTCCTTCTTTGGCTCCTTTTAATAAATGCAAAGCCTTTGAAGTGGCACCAACTACTATACAAGGATGTTCTTCATTGTATTTTGGTTTTCTAAAATCAACTATCATTCTTTTGCTTATACGCAAACTTCCAATTAACATACAGGATAAAACAAAGTCTATCCCTATAACGCTTCTTGGAAAAGGGTTAAAAAAATCATCATAAAAATAATAAATTGCTAAAAATACAAGCTCAGCTAAAGCTAAAGCGATGACTAATTTACGTGCTTCATTAAGTGAGAAAAATCTCCAAGCAACTTGATAAATTTTAAAAAAAGCTAGAAAAATGATTTTAAGTAAAATCAAAATCACAGCACTTTTAAACATACCTTCATAAAATTCACTTGGGATGTCTGCACTAAAGCGTAAAGAAAAAGACAAATAAATACTTATAACAAAAAGTAAAATATCAGCGCCTAGGAAAAAACCTAAGCGTTTGCTTTTATAATCCATCTTAGTCCTTTAAGGTGTTTAAGATTAAAGTAGAAACTTCCTCTACATCAGCTTTACTCATAGTAGTTGCGCTTGGAAGGCAAATTCCATTGCTAAAGAAAAACTCACTATTACCATTTAAGTAAGCATCGCAGCCTTTGTAAAGTTCTTGTAAATGCATAGGCTTCCAAAGCGGACGACTTTCGATTTTGTTATCTTTTAAAACTTGTATGATTTTTAAAATTTTATCTTGAATTTGAACATTTTTATTTTCACATATACAATGTTTTTCATAAGTATTAAGTTTATTTAAATCAAAATCAAGTAAGGCAGTACTTAGCCAGCGATTTGACTTGGTATTTTCAAGCTCATCTAAAAAAGTAAAAGTTCCACTTAAAAATTCTTTATACCAGCTATAAATTTCACGCTTTTTACTCACTCTTTCTTCCAAAACTTCCATTTGAGCAGTACCGATTGCACCTAAAATATTGCTCATTCTATAATTATAGCCATATTCTTTATGCTCATAATGAAGGCAATTTTCTCTAGCTTGGGTGCTATAAAATCTTGCTTTTTCAAGATTAGTATGATTTTCACTTACAAGCATACCACCACCACCTGTTGTGATGATTTTATTACCATTAAAAGAATATACTCCAAAATCCCCAAAAGTACCTAAAGCTTTATTTTTGTAAAAACTTCCCAAAGCTTCAGCAGCATCTTCGATTAAAAAAATCTCATTTTCTTTACAAATTTGGACAATCTCATCCATTTTAGAAGCATTACCATAAAGGTGTGTTAAAATGAGAGCTTTTGGCTTTTTAGGGCTTTCTTTGATAGCTTTTTTTAATAAATTTACATCTAAATTATAAGTTTCATCACAATCAATAAACACAGGCGTAGCATTCATGTAAGAAATAGGCGCTACTGAAGCAATAAAAGTAAAACTTGAAGCTAAAACCACATCACCTTCTTTAATACCCAAAACTCTTAAAGCTAGATGAATAGCTGCAGTGGCTGCATTTAGAGCAAGTGCGTTAGAACTTTTTGTATAATCTTTAATACTTTGTTCTAAGGCATTAACAAACTCACCTAAAGGTGCTATATAATTACTTTCAAAAGCTTTGTGTATGTATTCTAATTCTTTTCCACTCATATGTGGTGCTGATAGAAAAAATCTCATTTTACCTCCTTTATTTTCTTAGCAGGAACTCCGGCATAAATGCCTTTAGAAGTTAAGTTTTTAACCACAACTGCTCCCGCACCTAAAGTTATATCATCATTTAAACTCATACAAGGAATAACACTTGAATTAACTCCCAAAAAACAACGCTTTCCTATTTTTACATTTCCTGTTAGTTTAGCCCCAACGCTAATATGGCTAAACTCATCTACAAAACACTCATGCTCAATCACACAAGCAGTATTTAAAATCACACCTTTTGCAATGTTAGCTTTAGCATTAACTACGACATTTGGCATGATCAAAATACCCTCATCATCTAAAAAAGCACTTGAGCTAATAATAGCACTTTTATGTATCAAATTTACTAATCTAAATCCATCTTCTTTTGCTTTTTTGAAAAGTTTTTCTCTAATAGAGTTTGCACCAATAGCAATAAACATATCATGTTTTTCTAAGTTGGAGTGATATTTTAAGCCTTTATTATCATCCAAAAAGATAATTTTTTCATACCCTAAATTTCTAGCTACATCAGCACAGACTAAACCATGCCCACTAGAGCCATATATATAAATACTTTTAGTTGTGCCCATTGAATTTATCCGTTGTAGCTACTCCTTCTTTATTAACCCCACTTCTTTTTAAAACTTTAACAATGGTCATAAAAAAGATTTTAAGATCAAATAAAAAAGAGCAATTTTGCACATATTCTACATCATATTTAAATTTTTGCTCCCAAGAAATAGCATTGCGTCCATTGATTTGCGCCCAACCTGTAATGCCTGGTCTTACATCGTGGCGTTTTTTTTGTTCTTGATTGTATAAGGGTAAGTATTCTACAAGTAAAGGTCTTGGGCCTATGAAGCTCATATCGCCTTTTAATACATTAAAAAGTTGTGGTAATTCATCTAAACTCAAGCTTCTAACTAGCTTACCAAAAGGCTTTAAGCGTAATTCATCAGGAAGTAATTCTCCATTTTCATCGGTTTCATCGCTCATAGTCTTAAATTTATAAATATAAAAAATTTTTTCATTTAATCCTGGTCTTGCTTGTTTAAAAAGCACACTTCCTTGAACGATTTTTAAAACAATACCTATAAGCACTATAAAGGGTAAAAAAATAATCAATAAAATCAAAGCCAAAAAAAAGTCAAAAACACGCTTTAAACCATTTTTATACATTTATAAAACCCCTATAAAAGTCAAGATAATTCAAAGCTATGATATTTTCATCATAATTTTGTGCTCTAATAAAAGCATTTTGTGCTAAAGTATTTTTTAGTTTTTCATCTTCTAATAAAACTGCGATTTTTTCAGCTAAATCTTTACTATCTTTGCATTTGCAAATTAAACCATCTATGGCATTATCCACTGCTTCAATGCAACCCTCAGCATCGCTTACCACACATGCTTTTTTACAAGCTTGTGCTTCTAAAACCGTTCTTGGATAGCCTTCTTTATAACTTGGTAAAACAAAAATATCGCATAAATTTAATAAATGTGTAATATCACTTCTTGCGCCAAGATAAAAAACATCATTTGAGTTTAAAAATTCTAATGGTGCACAAGATTTATTATCATCCCTTCCACCTACTAAAACAAAATTTGCCTTATCTTTTAAAATTTGGCTTGCTTCATAAAATTCTTTAATACCTTTATGCCAAAGCGCTCTTGAGATCATTAAAACGATAGGTTTATTGGGCATATTGTGTTCTTTTAAAAAAGCTTGTTTTTCTTCTGTGCTAATTTTTAAAGGTAAAAATTGTTTTAAATTTAGTCCTACGGATTTGATGATTTTGATTTTTTCTTCTTTTAAGCCTAAATTTTTCATAAATAAAGCATTGCTTTCATTGACAAAAATAAAACCATTAGCAAGTTTAAAAGAAATTTTATAAAGTAAATTAATGCTCATTCTTACTAATTTGCTTTTAAAATCATCATCTATATAAAAACTTCCTAAGCCCTCAACCAAACCAAAAGTGTATTTAATACCCGCCATTTTAGCTGCTATAATACCTGTTGTATTGCTTTTGTGAGCGCTTGTTTGTAAAAGATCTAAATTTAAACTTTTGAGTGTATTTTTTAAGCTAAGTAGATTTTTAAAAACAATCAAAGGATTAACGCTTGATCTGGCTAAATCATAAAAGCAAACTTTATAGCCTAGCTCTTGTAATTTAATAGCAAAATCATCTTTTGGAGTGATGATTATAACTTCATGATTATTTTTTTCTAAAGCTCTAATGAGTGTAAGACGAAAATAATACACACTCATTGCGCTATGGGTTAAAATTCCTATTTTCATCTTTTTAGCCTATAAATTTTTGCTCTTGCATCATTAGTGACTTGCTCAAATAAATCTTGATCGTATTGATTTAATAAAAACATTTGTATGTAGGCACTATTATAAAGACTTTCATCTAAAATCACAAAGCTTTTATATTCTCTTAAAAAGAGCAAATAAATTTGAGCCTTTGAATCAATTTCATTGTAATAAAATTTACCATTAGTGATGGATTCTATATCCACAAAAGCTTTTAAAGGTATGCTTGCACCTTCTACTTTTAAGGCTCTAAAATCATTAATAATTTCTACTCCATTATCAAGCATAACAGAACCTGTAGTTTTATCTTGAGCTATGGCATTAGCTTGGGAGAAAAATAAACTTTTTTCTTGCTCTCCATTGTCAGGATTTGTATTTGCAAATTGTGCCACCACAGGCATGATACGCAACATTCTATAAGGCATGTAAATATATACATCTCTAGTTTTATTGGTATCAAATTTAAAATTTTTATCATTTAAACTTTCTAAAAAATCTTTAGCACTTGTTTGGTTATAATCTTTAACCATGGCTTTTAAAACATCAGGATAGTTTTCTTTGAAAGATTTTTCAGTGTATTCTACGCTAAGTCTTGCCATGTTAGCTGCTGGAATTTGTTCTTTACTTAAGACAAAAGATGAGAAAAAATTATCTTTTCCTAGGTGTTTTCCACCATCAATTAGGGTTTTTACATCGCTATAATAGCGTATTGGGTAACCATAATCCCACCAAGCAACGACATAATCTTCTCTTTGAGCTTTATTTTTTAAATCATTTAAAATGTTAGCTTCATAAGAAGTAAAAACAGTAGAGGATTTATAATAATAAATATGCATCAAAGCAGGGCTTATACTAAAAAATGTAATAAGTATGAGTAAGATATTTTTATTTCTTAGACTAAGTTTTATTTGTTTTTTTTCTAAAAAATTAAAAAAAGCATATAGAAAATACCCAAAACCCAAAGCCATCACTGGAACTGCATAAATGGTAAATCTAAGTCCAGCTCTTAAAGCCATAAAACCTAGTGCAAGCATAGGTAGAGCCAAAAGCATACTTTTATGATCTTTGCAAAGTAAGATAAAACCTATAAAAGAAAGGATAAATACTAAAACACTAGAGCTAATTCTTTGCATAAATACTTCAGGATCGATAGTATTTACTTCCATAATGGTTTCATTGACATTAAAATACATAAAGGCAGCATCTTTTAAATTTTGCACATCAGAAGCTTTAAAAACGTAAAATTTAAGCTGATATAAAACAGGATCTAAACCACCACTTAAATGTAAAATCAAAATGCTAATAAAAATCAAAGCCCAAATCATATAAAAATTAATTTTTTCTTCTTTAAAGGCAAAAATAGCAAATAATAATACAATCAAAGCAAGTTTATATTGCCATGCTAGCATACTTAAAGCTATGATCATCAAAGCAATAGCTAGATAAAAAATCTTTTCTTTTCTATGAAATACTAAAGTATAAAGACCAAAAAGTCCTATCATGGCAAAATTTAAAGAATAACTTGATGGATACCACCACAAATAAATCATGATGAAAATTGGACTTAAAAGTAGGGTGAAAATGTCTTTATTAATAGTTAAGCGTATAAAAGTAAGTAAAATAAGCATTGGTAAAACTAATACTAGCATATCTGTATCATAATACCCACTCATAGTGCGGTTGTAATAACTATTTGCAATGCTTCCAAGTAAGGCTGCTATAAAGCCATAGGTAGTGAGTTTATACTCTCTTGCGATTAATATAATAGGCACAACAATCAAAGAAGCAAAAAAAGTACTCATATATAAAATAATACTTTCAAAGCTAAAAGGCAAAATACTATAAAGCCAATAAGTCAAAGTAGAAAGTGAGCTTCCAAAATAAGATAAGTCATTAGGTTGGTGAAAACCTGCTATCATATCTCTTGCACCTTCTGCAAAAGCATAGCCATCATTAGTAGTAATCATAAGTTGATCATTAAAGAAAAACTCATAAAACTCACTTGCCCAAGCTATCCAGTATAATCTACACAAAATACTAAAAGCAAAGGCTATAAGGATTAAAATACAGGTATATTTTATAGAATTATTATCAGTGAAATTTTGTCGTAGTTTCATTTTATGCCTTGTTGAAAAATTCAAATAATTGCTTTGCTATGCTAATTTTATCAAATTCTTTTGCACGCAAAAAAGCCTTTTGTCTATATGAAGCTTTTAATGCTTCATCATTGCACATTTTTTCTAAGCCTTCTTGCATGGCTTTTTCATCATCTACTTTTACTAAAAGTCCAAACTCATCATCTAAAAATAGCTCCCTTGCACCACTTTTATGATCAGTGCAAAGCACAGCAGTATTACAAGCTAGGCATTCGATTAAAACATTGGAAAAGCCTTCAAAACTTGAAGCAAAAGCAAAAAAGTCGCATTTACTCATGTATTTATAAGGATTTTTATCAAAACCTAGTAAAAAGACTTTGTCTTTTAAATTTAAAGTTTCTATTAAAGCTAAAAGCTCATCTTTTAAAATACCCTCGCCTAAAATGACTAATTTTAAATCAGTTTTAACTTTTGCATAAGCTCTTATAAGCATAGCATGATTTTTACCATGATCAAGCCTGCCAACGCTTAGTATAAAAGGATCTTTAAAGTTTATTTCTTCTTTAGATTTTTCTATAATGCTTTCTAAATCTATGGCATTGTATAAAATATCACATTTTTTTGCTTCTATGTTGAAATTTTGTATTAAATCTTCTTTGTTTCCTATAGAATTTGCTAAGATTAAATCTGCTTTGTTGTAAAGTTTTTTAATAAGAAATTTATTGATAAAAGAATTTAGATTATTATGTTTATAAATTACACTTGGAGTGGTGCATTCATTGATAATAAGGGTTGATTTAAGCCCTAGGGATTTTGCCATTAAAGCAATATAATTAGGTCTATTTAATAATACAAATTGCAAATTGATTTTTAAATCTTCACAAAGTTTTTTGTATTTCATAGCTAGCAAGGGTAGTTTTAAAAATTTAGCTAAGTTACTTTCGCTTGGATTTGATTTTTCAAGGTAGTGGATATTGACCTCAGGAATATCATAGGATATTTTATCATTCATTAAAATCAAATGTACTTCATATTTTAAATTTAACACAGGCAATAGCGTAGATACAACCCTTTCAGCACCACCACTTCCTAAAGAATAAATAAAAATTGCTAGTTTTTTCATGTTAAACCCTTACTTCTTTGATCAAATCAAGCCATTTTTGTGCTACATTGGCCACTTCATAATCTTTACATCGCTGCTGTGCATTAAGCGCTAGTGTTTTTCTTAAATTTTCATCTTGCATTAAAAGGGCGAGTTTCTCGCTTAAAGTCTTTTCATCATCTAAATCTACTAAAAATCCATCTTTTCCATCTTCAATTAAATCTTTATGACCGCTTGTGTATTTAGTGCTAATGCGCACTACTTGATAATATAAACTTTCAAGTAAAACCGTTGGCAAGCCTTCTATGAAAGAGCAAAGGCAGATTATTTTTGCTTTTTTATAAAGTTCTTGCATATTTTCAACTTTACCTAAAAAATTAACTTTGATATTTAAATTCTTGGCTTCTTGTTCTAAATCTTGTCTTAATTCTCCATCGCCTGCTATGAAAAAGTTGTATTGTTTTTGTAAATTTGTATCTAGTCTTGCTATGGCTTTTAAAAACATAGAAGCATTTTTATTATGATCAAGTCTGCCTACGAAAATGACATTATTTTCTTTTTCTAAATTTTCTTTAATGGGGCTAAAATGACAAGGATTTGGCATATTGATAACTTTTTTAACAAAGTTTTCATAATAATTTTTATCATCATTACTTAGCACGGTTAAAGCATTTGCATGAGGAAAACTTATACGGCGTAAAAATTTCCAAATTTTAGATTTTAAATAAGTATAAGAGCTATGCTCGCTAATGATTAAAGGTGTATTAGAACCTTTATTTGCCCAAATACAAGCGATATTGGTAGTATCTAAAAATGAGATAAAAACATCGCTTTTATGATCTTTAAGTGCTTGTTTTAAGGCTTTGAATTTTTTAATACGTGAGGCTATTTTATTATAAAGAGTGGAAAAGTCAAACTGCTCTAGGGTAAAAAGTTTGATTTTTGGATCAAGCTTGTAAAAAGAGTCTTCTTTGTGAAATTTAAGAATATTTATTTCATGATTTTTGCAAAGCTCATTAGCTAAAGTGACCAATACTCTTTCAGCACCACCTGAATTTAAAGTAGCTATGATGAAAGTGATTTTCATACTTGTTCCTTTAAATGCCCATGATTTACTTCAAATACTCTATCACAACCTTGTATAGTTGAGAGTCTATGAGCTATAATGATGAGGGTTTTATCTTTTGAAATTTTATAGATTTCTTCCATGATTTTTGCTTCACTTTCTTGATCAAGAGCGCTAGTTGCTTCATCTAAAACTAAAATTTCAGGCTGTTGGTAAAGCGCTCTTGCTATGGCTATTCTTTGTCTTTGACCCCCACTTAAAAACGAACCTGAATCACCCACCTTAGTATGCACTCCATCTTCAAGTGAATTTACAAAGCTTTCAAGATTAGCTTGTTTGATTACCTTATATAAAAGCGCTTCATCCACTTCTTCTCCAAAGCTAATATTTTTAGCAATAGAATCATTAAAAAGATAAATTTGTTGAGGTATGTAGCCAATTTTACTTCTAAAACTTTTTATATTGCTCTCATCAAGCTTAATTCCATCTACAAATATAGCGCCATCGCTTGGTTTTAAAAGCCCTATGATAAGATCAACTAAAGTACTTTTACCACTTCCACTTTTACCTATAAAAGCGATTTTTTCATTTTTCTTAAGCTCAAAATTTAAATTTTTAAATAAATTTTTCTTACCCTTATAAGCAAAGAAAAGATTTTTCAAAACGATTTTTTCTTTAAATTCGATACTTTCATCGCCTAGTTTTTCTTCTTTTTCATTGAGCATGTTATAAATAATATCTAAAGAGTTTTTATAATATGTGATTTCATTATAACTTGTGATGATACGATTAGCACTTGGCATAAGTCTATAAAGAGCCACCACGAAAATGGTAATGGTTGCTAAGATAGATGAGATATCACTTTCATATCTTAAAACTAAATACACCACGATAAAACAAAGCATACAAAAACCTATACCTTCAAGGTAAATTCTAGGTATGCTTGACATGCTTTCATTGCTAATGTTTGCTTTGGCAAAAAGCCCACTTTGAATTTCATAAAGCTTTTGTGTGCTTTGTTCTTTGGTTTTGAGTTTGATGATTTTAAGGTTGTTTAAATTTGCATTTAAAATTTCAAAATAATTTTTCATCGCCTCTTCTCTAGCTATGGAAGCTTTTTTTACCAAGGGTGAGAGGATTTTAATCAAAATAAAAGCATTTAAAAGTAAAAAAGCACTTAAAGCTAGGGTGATTTTATAGTTGATAATTAGCAATAAAGTATAAAGTAAAAACACCACAAAACTTTCACTTAGCATAAGTAAAAAAGCACTAATTAAAGTGCTTAAATGAAATACTTCTTGAGTGATGGTTTTTAAAAGTTCTGATTGATTTTTATTAGTAAAATTTTCATATTCAAGGTGTAAGTATTTATCAAAAATACGACAAGCAAGGCTGTGATAACGCCCTTTAGAAAAACGCGCAAGCAAATGAAAATAAAAGGCATTTAAAAAGGCTCTAAAAATATAAAAGGCGATTAATATACAGCCAAAATAAGCAATAATCTTATAGCTTGGTAAATTTAAATACTCATATATAGGTTGAAAATAGGAGCTTTTTTCTAAAAGCTCAAAATTACTCGCTACCGATACAAAAGGCATGATTAAAGAAATAGCAAAGCTTTCTATAAATCCTATAAAAATAGAAAAAATTAGCAAAGCAAATAAAAATTTCTTATCATGAGCATTGAGTATGAAAAAAAGTTTTTTTAACACTGTTTTTCCCACTCATAAGCACTTTTGCAGATTAATTCTAAATCATCATATTTTGGTTTCCAATTAGTTAGAGTTTTGATTTTATCCGCATTTGAAATAAGCACAGAAGGATCTCCAGCTCTCTTTGGTGCAAGTTCTACTGTGAAATCCACTCCACTTACTTTTTTCATAGTTTCAATAACTTCTTTTACGCTAAAACCATGTCCATAGCCTACATTGAAAATATTACTTTCATTGTTTTCTAAGTAGTCTAAAGCAGCTAAATGCGCACTTGAAATATCATCAACATGGATAAAATCTCTAATGCAAGTGCCATCTTTAGTATTATAATCATCACCAAAAATATAAAGCTTTTCTCTTTTTCCTGTGGCTACTTCAGCAGCAACCTTGATAAGCAAAGTAGCTTTTGGATAGCGTTGACCTATAGGATAACTCATGCAAGCACCTGCTACATTGAAGTATCTTAAAATGCAGTATTTAAATTCAGGATTTGCCATATTAGCATCTTGTAGGACTTTTTCACTCATAAGCTTGCTTTGTCCATAAGGATTAATCGGTGCTAATGGACTTTGCTCATCTACGATAGGAGTTTGTGGCTCTCCATAAGTAGCTGCGGTTGAAGAAAAAATGAATTTTTTCACACCTGTTTCTAAACAAGTTTGGATTAGATTACTTGTGTTTGCGGTATTGTTCATATAGTATTTTAAAGGATTTTCCATACTTTCAGGAACTTCAATGCTAGCTGCAAAATGCACAATCGCATCAAATTTTTCTTCTTTGAAAAGTTTTTTAATCCCAACATAATCGCTTAAATCTTGCTCAAAAAACTTAAAAGGTCTGATTTTAGAAAGTTCATCTAAACTTTTTTTGCTACCTTTTGAAAGATTATCTAATACACAAATTTCATGATTTGTTTCTAAAAATTGTTTTAAAGTATGAGAGCCTATGTATCCTGCGCCACCGGTGATTAAAATTTTCATTTTTATCCTTTTTGTGATATTTAATAATAGTTATTTTAATATACTTTTCTTAATTAATTTAAAACTTGCTCTTTTCTTTTTCTATGGCTTCTAAAAATGGCTTTTGATAGCTTTTATCACTATGTTTTTGCAAAAGCTCTTCTTTGAAATTTTCTAAAATATTAAGATAATCTTCTTGGGTTAAATTAGCTTTGATGAGTTCGTATTTTAAAAATAACATATAGGTGTTTAGTACATCACTCTCGCAATACTCGTGAATTTTTTCTAATTTGTTTTGATAAAAAAGTTCTAATACTTCATTTCCATGTACATCATACTTTCCAGGAAGTCCTGCCATAGCACAAAGTGTGTCAAGTCTTAAGCCTTTTTGGCCAAAACTTCCTAAAGATTCTAATAAATCACAATGTTTATTTTCTACAAATTTACTTTTATAATTATTCCATTTATCGCTTGCGTCTAAATAAGCACTTGCGTTGATATTGTATTTTAATGCTCTTATAACAAGCAAAGGCATGTCATAGCTTTTGCCATTGAAACTTACAAGGCGGGGTTGGTGTTTATCTATGAAGTTAAAAAACTCTTCTAGCATTTGCTTTTCGTTTGCACCTTTGATTTTATTGACTTTGATGAAATTTCCAAATTTATCTGCAATTACCGCACAAATGCTTACAACTTTATGAAAAGGCAGGGGTAAAAATTCACTTCCGCTTTCTTCTTTTTGTCTTTCTAAAGCTTGCTTGCTAATGCTTAAATCATCGCCATTAAAATCATAAAGATGTTTTATCAATTCTACATCAGGAATGCTCTCACAATCAAAAACACAAATATATTCTTGCATGATAAACCTTTTTTTAAAAAAATCTTTGTTAAAATCATAACAGAAAATTTAAAAATAAAGTAGCATATGAAAATAGGTTTGGTTAAGTTATCCGCACTTGGAGATATCATCCATGCGGTGATTGTTTTGCAATTTATTAAAAAGCACTATCCTAAGGCGAGTATTGATTGGTTTGTAGATGCAAGATTTGCAGGATTATTGCAAGATCATCCAATGATTAATGAAGTGTATGCCCTGCCTTTAAAAGATAGAAAATTCAAAGAAGTTTTTGCTATGCTTTTTGAAGCAAGACAAAATAAATATGATGTTGTGATTGACTTGCAAGGTTTGATTAAATCTGCTTTAGTAAGTAAATTTTTATGTGCTAATACTTTTGGTTTTGATCAAGAAAGTATCAAAGAGAGCTTTGCGAGTAATTTTTATACACATAAATTTGCGTGTAATTATGAAGAAAATATTATCGTGCGTAATCTTTCTTTGGTAGCTTATGTGCTAAATGAGCATTTTGATCATAGTGACATAGAGTTAAAACAAAGTTGTTTTAGCGTAGATGATGAGTTAAAAGAAAGCTTAGAACAAAGGCTTTCTTTAAGTGAAAGTGCGCCAAATATACTCATACATGTAGGCTCATCTATGCCTAATAAAATTTACCCAAAAGAGCGTTTGATACTACTTTGTAGAATGCTTTTAGAGTATTTTACTAGTGCAAAAATCATGCTTGGTTGGGGTAATGTTAATGAGTTTAATTTTGCTAAAGATATAGTTTTAAATTTAAAACATTTGAAAGTAGAACTTGCACCAAAATTAAGCTTAAGTGAGCTTTGTGCTTTAACTAAAGCAAGCGATCTAATTATCGGAAATGATAGTGGGCCTACTCATTTAGCCTTTGCATTAAACAAGCCTTCTATAACGATTTTTGGTGCTACTCCTAGTCAAAGAAATGCTTATGAAACAAATATCAATAAAACAATCAATGCAGGTAAAAAAATACTGCATTCAAAGCATATAGATAAGAGTGATTTTTGCATACAAAATATCGATGAAAAAGATATTTTTAAACTTGCTTGTGAGCTTTTAGAAAAATGATAAATTATGTATATCTAAGCCTTTTTTATATGCTAAAAGTTCTTGTGAAGATTTTACCTTCAAAGCTTTTAAACTCTTTTGCAAATTTGGTTGCTTTGATCACTTATAGGCTTAATCACAAACACCGCAAAATCATTGATACAAACTTAAGAATTTGCTTTCCTGAAAAAGATCAAAAATGGCGTGATGAAACTAGCCTTAATATCTATAAAAATTTTGCTAAATTTGGGATTGATTTTATTAAAAATCAAAATGCAAGCAAAGAAGAAATCATCAATAAAATTTGCTTTGATGATGAGGAGCAAATTTTAAACATAATGCAAAGTAAAAGACCCTTGATCGTAACTACGGCTCATTATGGTAATTGGGAGCTTTTGGCTTTATCTTTTGGGGCTAAATTTCAAGGAATTTCCATAGTTGGAAGAGCACTTGATAGCGTGATAATGGATAAAATTTTAAGTAAAAATCGCACGCAATTTAACATAGAACTTATAGAAAAAAAAGGCGGGCTTAGAAAAATGCTAAAAGCCTTAAAAGAAGGTAGATCACTTGGAATTTTAACCGATCAAGATGCAGTGGATAGTGAAAGTGTAAAAATACAATATTTTAACCAAGAAGTAAATTTCATAGCAGGTGCGAGTGTACTTGCTAAAAAAACAAATGCTATGATTTTACCTTGTTTTGTGTATCAAAAAGATGAGAAATTTTTTGTAAAAACTTTTAAGGCTTTAGACGCAGGTAAGGCAAGCGTAGAAGAGCTTACTAAGTATCAAGCAAAGTGTTGTGAAGAGATGATTAAATTTAAACCTGATGAGTATTTTTTCTTTCATAAGAGATTTAAAAGATACAATCATGAGTTGTATTTGTAGGATTTAAAATGGATTTAAAGCAAATTAGTGTGATAATGATTGTTAAAAATGCTCAAAAAACTTTAAAAGCTTGTTTGGAGTCTTTGCAAGAATTTGGTGAGATCGTTTTAATAGAAAATGATAGCAATGATGATACTTTGAAAATCGCTTATGAGTTTAGTAAAAGTTATAAAAATATCAAGATTTATCAACATAAATTTATAGGTTTTGGACCTTTGAAAAATTTAGCCATAAGTTATGCTAGTAATGATTGGATTTTTAATATTGACGCAGATGAGCTTGCTAGGAAAGAATTTTTACAAGAGCTAAGGAAAATCGAGCCTAATAAAGAAGATATCATAGCCTTACCAAGAGAAAATTTATACAATGGAGAGTGGATTAAAGCTTGTGGGTGGTGGCCTGATCATGTAATGCGAGTGTTTAATAAAACCCATACTAGTTTTAATGAAAATTTGGTGCATGAGAGTTTGATTTTACATGAAGATAGTAAAAAGATTAAGTTGCAAAATGGTTTGAGGCATTTTGCATTTGATGATATCGATGGTTTGTTAGATAAGCTTCAAAAATACTCCAAACTTTGGGCTTTGCAAAATTTACATAAAGAAAGTAGTGTTTGCAAGGCATTGCTAAGAGGAATTTGGACTTTTTTTAGAAATTATATTTTAAAAAAGGGAATTTTTTATGGCTATAAAGGCTTTATCATAAGTACTTGCAATGGCCTTGGAGCTTTTTTTAAATATATGAAATTGTATGAACTTAAAAAGCAAAAGCCAAAAACTTGTGCTTTAATCATCACAACCTATAATCAAAAAGAAAGACTTGCTTTAGTGCTTGATAGTGTTAAAAACTTAGAGCCTTTACCAGATGAGGTTTTAATAGCTGATGATGGAAGCAGGGAAGATACAGCTAAGCTTATACAAGCTTATCAAAAAGATTTTCCATGTAAGTTAGAGCATATTTGGCAAGAAGATGAGGGATTTAGACTAAGTGAGATTAGAAATAAAGCTATTAAAACTTCTAAAAGCGAATATATAATCGTTATAGATGGAGATATGATTTTAGAGAAAAACTTCATTAATGATCATTTGAAATTTGCGCAAAGAAAAGTGTTTTTGCAAGGCTCTAGGGTGATTTTAAATGAAAATGAAAGTAAAGAACTTTTAAGCAAAAATGATTTTAGTTTGGCATTTGATAAAAAAGGTTTTAAAAATCAAAGAAATATTTTTTTAGCTAAATGTGTATATAAATTTTCAAGACTAACTAAGAAAATTTTTAAAAAATCACAACTCATTAAAGGCATAAGAGGTTGTAATATGAGCTTTTATAAAAGTGATTTTGAAGCCATTGAAGGTTTTAATGAAAAATTTATAGGCTGGGGCAGGGAGGATAGTGAGTTTGTAGCTAGATTTTTATTTAATGAGGGAGTGTTTAAAAGGCTTAAATTTAATGCCTTAGCTTATCATATCTACCATGAAGAAAATAGCAAAAATATGCTTGAAATCAATCATCAAATTTATCTTGAAACTATAAAAAATAAAAAAGTGATTTGGAAATGAAAATTTTATTACTTATTGGGGATATTACTATAGGGGGTGGTGCTGAAAGGGTTGTCGTAAATTTAGCAAATGCACTTTTTGAGCTTGGATATGATGTAAAAATTTTTAGTTTTTACAAACAAGGAGTTGATGTAGCTTATGAATTAAATGACAATATTAAAATAGATTACTTGCATAGCAAATCAAGAGCTGATGTAAAAAAAGAAAGATTATTTTATAAGTTATATTACAAGCATTATGAGTGTTTTTTGTTAAAACAAAGATATAAAGATATTGATGTGATGATTTTTAATAATTGTCCTCATTTTCCTTTCTTTAAAAATAAAAATACAAAATATATTAATTTTATTCATAATCATTTTAAAAAATATCGATTTAAAAATAATTATTTTGATACTTTATTGGTATTATCAGCCAAACAAATTGATCAGTGGAGAAAATATCATAAGAATGTTTGGGTTATACCAAATTTTTTACCTTGTTTATCCGATATAAATTCTATTTTAACTCAAAAAAATATTTTAAGTATAGGCCGTATGACAGCAAATGATGAAAAAGGTTTTTTAAGGCTTATTGAAATTTGGAAGCTTGTACAAAAAAATGTAAAATACAAAGAATGGGCTTTAACTATAGTTGGAGAAGGTGAGTTTAAAAATACTATAGAAAATAAAATAAAAGAAAATAATTTAGAAAATTCAATTATCTTAAAACCTTTTACTAAAGACATAGAAAAAGAATATTTAAATGCTAGTATTTATGTTATGACAAGCAAATGGGAAGGATTTCCTATGGTTTTAGTTGAAGCTAGTTCTTATAAAATTCCTTTAATTTCTTTTGATATTAACACAGGTCCTAGTGATATTATAGAAAGTGGTAAAAATGGATATTTAATCGAGGATGGTGATTTGCAAGAATTTGCAAATAAGCTTTGTTTGCTTATGGATGATGAAAATTTAAGAAAACAAATGGGACAAAGAGCAAAAGAAAATATTTTTCATAATTTCTCTAAAGAAAAAGTTATACAAAAATGGCAAGAGTTATTAAACTCTTGATTTGTTTGTGTATTTTTTAAAATTTTTGACCATTTTGATAGCTTTTAAAAAAACACTGAAGGTGTTTTTTTGATTTTTTCTTGCATATAAAATACTTTCTCCAAGCATACAACAAAGTCCAAAAATATCATCATTAATCTTTTGTGGTTCTTTTAAAAAATACTCATCTTTTTTAGTATTATGAATTAAAGATGATATTTTTGCAAAATTAAAACTTTTTATAGCTTTTAAAAGCTCAAATCCCAAAGCACTATAAAGCAAATGATCTTTAATGTTTGCTTTTTGTTCGAGCAATTCTTCATTAAAAATAGGTGTTTTTTCTGCTATTTGCCACCAATAATCATTTATATTTTTACCTTGCAAATCTGTGTATGATTTTAAAAATTTCCAAGGTTTTTCTCCATAATGTAAAATTTTAGGTGTTTTTGCACTTTTGGTAAATTCATCTCTTGTGTAATTAAGTCTATTTGCTTGCTCATCTTTACATATAGCATAAAAAAGAGTAATAATATTGAAATTATACGAAAAATCAAGCTTTAGTTGATATTGTGGTTTTATGGTGGCGTTAAGTAAATCTTGATCTGCGGCTTTTATGTAGTAGCATTTACTAGCTAAATCCTCGCATTTTTGTTCTATATTGTGTTTTTTCCACTCTTTTAGATTGATAAGTAAAAAACCTGAATTAAAATAATTTTCATCAAAATACAAAGCGTGTTTTTGATTATTTTCTTTAAATTTTATTTTTACACGTTTGGAGCCAGGATCGCCTACAACACCAGCTATTTTTCCTTCTAAGTTAATGGTAAAAATTTCTCTTATATCACACAAACATAGCATATCAGAATCTAAATATAAACAAGTGTTTATCTTGTTATCTAATATAGAATTTAATTTTAATCTATAATAAGGAAGTTTTGAGCTATGAGCAGCTCCGCTGATAGGATAATGTTTAAAATCATCATCATCTTGAATGTGAATTTGTATTTTGCATGGGAAAGTTAAATTAAGCTCTTGTTCTAATTTCTGAAGTTTATTTTTAGTATGATTGCTAATAGAATTACTTAAAATATGAAAATAATATATTTTATTTTCTTGATAAAATTTATTTTTATCTGTATTTTTAACAATACTTGTAATCAAAACAGCTGTATATTTGATATAGTTTTCATCTGCACTAAAAACAATGTGATACATTTGCTTCCTTTAGGATATTTTTAGCATTTTTTATTTGGATATTTTTTTTAATTTTTATTTTTTTTCTTTGTGTTTTAAGGAAAATTTTCTCGAAAAAATTTTTATTTGTGTATTTATATGTTAAATCTATTTTGTGGATACTTAAATTATATATAGCTATTTTTAATGCGATTTTAAATTCTTTTTTTGAACTTCTTAATAATATTTTTAATTGAGATATTATAAAGGTTAAATCTTTAATAAAGTTCAAAATTTTATTTTTATGTGTATTT